>JAHFSN010000274.1 GCA_023265735.1 Spirochaetaceae bacterium
TCCACGCCGGGCTGCTCGCCTTCCGGCATCCCTTCACGGGGCTGCCGGTCAGGTACGAGGCGCCCCTGCCTCCGGACTGGCCGGGGCTGTGCGGAGATCGGTCCTGAGGGAAAGGGGGAGGCAGGGCGGCAAGGCTACTTTTGCGCCTTCCCGAAGGCAAAGCTGACGTCGAGGAAGAAACCGGGGACCAGGCTCGAGGTAGCCGCCCAGGGACGGACCCCGAGGCCAAAGAGCACGGAGCTTTGTCCACTATCCTTCTGGTTTAACTGCTCCCTCTTAAATTGCTGATCACTGTGGGATTAGAGAAGATAAGCGGACAGATCCTGGTTAGAAATACTGACCTTTCATGCTTAAAACTGTTTCTTTCTTGACAACTTGAGAGGATCGCATTCACAGTTTTGGAAACCAGAATACGGGGTTTCTGCCGAGGCCAAAAAGTTCTTCTTTTGCTGCAAGATGTGCTGAAATAGACACGTATCGGCCTCAGAAGTTCATGGACTGGAAGGCACGATCTTGAACCGAAACCTGCGGGCTACCCTCGAACGGATGGCGGCCCAAGTCACCAAGTATCTTCTCACTGGCGTCCTCAATACGGTTCTGACGATGGGCGCGGTTCTTCTCCTCAATGTCGTCTTGGGTCTGGATTTCCGTCTTGCTAATGGCATCGGATACTTGATCGGCCTCGCCAATTCCTTTTTCTGGAGTCGGCTTTGGATATTCTCAAGGTATGGTTCCGTGGCCGACCAAGCCAGGAAGTTCCTCGTCGTCGCGGCTGTTTGCTATTTCATCCAGTTTGGCGTCCTTGTTTTAGCGGTCGAGGTGTTCCACTGGAACGTCGTACTTTCACAACTGATGAGCCTGCTCATCTATACAGTTCTTGGATTCGTCCTGAATCGAGCGTTCGTCTTTGGAGGTCGTCGGTCATGAGATCCATGAGTGTGATTGTTCCCTGCTACAACGAAGAAGCTGTCATAGGGGAGACGTATTCCAGGCTAGTTTCTGTTTTTGCCGCCGAGCCGTACGAAATGGAATTCCTTTTCGTCGACGATGGAAGTCGGGACCAAACCCTGAACTTGCTTAAGGGAATCGCCGAGGTGGACCCGAGGGTGAGGATCTTGAGTTTCTCGAGAAACTTCGGACACCAGTCTGCGGTGGTTGCGGGACTGGTCCATTGCATTGGCTCCTTGGTGGCGATTATCGATGCGGACCTCCAGGATCCTCCCGAGGCAATTCCTCAAATGGTTGCTCTCATGGACGAAAGAAAATGCAGCGTTGTCTACGGAAAACGCGTGACAAGAAAGGGGGAGGGAGTCCTCAAGAGGATCACAGCCCACGTTTTTTACCGCGTCTTGAACTCGCTATCGGATATCCCGTTTCCTGTTGATACCGGGGACTTTCGGGTTATGGACAGGAAGGTCGTCGATGCTTTCAACGCACTGCCGGAGAGGAACAAGTACATTCGTGGCCTTATCGCGTGGATAGGATTTCAGCAGGTCCCCTATCTCTATGTCCGAGAGCCCCGGTTTGCCGGGAAAACGAAGTATTCTGTTTCCCGAATGGTGAAATTCGCCTTTAGTGCCCTGTTCTCGTTTTCCAGAAGACCGCTTCGGCTTGCCATGCAGTTGGGAACCCTCAGCGTTGTTATCTCCCTCTTGATTCTGGCTTGGCTGATTTTCGAGAAAATCTTCCACTTGATCGAGACGGTGCCGGGCTGGACTTCAACCGTGGCCGTGGTCGTCTTTGTGGGCGGCGTCCAGCTGCTCTCCACAGGGGTTCTGGGGGAGTACATTGGAAGCATTTTTGACGAGGCGAAACGGAGGCCAGACTACGTCATTGCGGAATGCATCCAGGGGAGCGCGGGCGGGAACCCCGACGGCCACAGGTTGAAATGACACGCTGTTTTGGATCGGACGGAAGTTCGTCGCGACCGAAGACCTGCGGAGCTTGTCAAACGTTCTGTTCGTCCCCCAAGCCATCGGGCTTTGGGGTGAAATAGGAGCTTCTTTGGGTACGGAATAGACGCTTGAGGAGGGCTAACGTGAATCAAGGAAAACTGCGGAATATTTCTCCCTCAGTTTGGATCATTTTCTCTGCGGCAATCGTGAAGTTCCTGATCCATCTTCTGACGGGAACCAACTACGGGTACTTTAGCGACGAGCTTTATACGTTCGATCTCAGCAAGCACCTGGATTTTGGTTACGTGGATCTCCCACCGCTGATGCCTCTTCTGGTGGCAGGAAGTCGGGCCCTGTTTGGTGAGTCCTTGATCGCGGTCCACCTCTTGCCCGCAGCGGCTGGTGCGTTTACCCTGGTTTTCGCGTGCTTGATTGCCAAGGAGTGGGGCGGGCGAAGCTTCGCGGTTGGCCTGACCGCCTTGGCCTTTCTCGCGGTGCCGATTTGGTTGATGGAAGATTCCATCTCCTGCTACGACAGCCTCGATCAACTTGTCCTCGCCGGTTTTCTGTTTCTCCTGACGCGCTTTCTTGGTACGGGGAACAAGCGTCTCTGGGTGGCCATCGGTTTGGTGGCGGGCATCGCCTTCCTCACAAAGGCGACCATCCTCTTTCTCGGCCCTGGTTTTCTGGCCGGGATTCTGGTCTCGAAGTATCGCCGGCATTTTCTGACGGCCTGGCCGTGGCTGGGACTGGGGATCTTCTTGATCGTGTCGGCCCCCTACGTCCTTTGGAATTTCGTCAACAACTGGCCAACGCTGGCGTATTGGACCTACTACGGCACCGAACGCGTCTTCCCGTATTCTCTGTCGGAGTACCTGGTCAATATTGGGACCACGATGAACTATGTCCTCGTCCCGCTGTTCGTCCTGGGTCTGGTGCGGATCTTCCGACCCTTCGGCGGCCGCCGGTACTATTTCTTTGGCATCCTGTTTCTTGTGACCTGGGCGGTGGTCTTCCGGCTCCACGCCAGGTCGGCCGTTCTGGCGGTGCTCTTCATCCCCCTCATCGCGGCGGGTTCCCTGTGGCTGGAGGAACTGCTGTGGGGTGCGGGCTGGAGGAGAATCGTGAAAATCGCCAGCGCAGCGGTGGTCGTCGCGGGAGGCGTGCTCGTCGCTCCCAGCTCCATTCCCGTCCTTCCGGAAGAGCTGCTGCCCCTCTACGCGAAGAACTTTGGTTTTGTCTACCAGGACCTCAAGGAATTTAAGATGGTCCGCGGTGACTACCCCTATTGGATCTGCATGAGGATAGGCTGGGAGGAGATGGTCAAGGCCGTGGCCGATGCCTACAACGCGCTTCCCCTCTCTGACCGTGCCAAGGTCGGCATCCTGACGGAGACCTACGGAGCCGCCGGGGCCATCAACTTGCTTGGCAAGAAATACGGGCTTTCTCCCGCCGCCTGCGGCCAATTGAACTACCATAGGTGGGGGCCGGGGAAGGGTTCGTGGGACGTCATGATTTTGGTGACCAACAGGCCGGAATGGGCCGGTCTGTTCTTCTCGGAGGTCAAGCTTGTGTCCACGACCACGAACAAACTGCCGGTGTTCTACAACCGCTTCAGCGTCCTCGTCTGCCGGTCTCCCGAGTCCCCCCCCGAAATCCTTTGGCCCGCGTTTGCCAGTTTCTGAGCCGGGAATCACCGGAGACCATTGGCCTGGCAAGCCGGGAACCCTTTGGGGGCACGGTCCGGTTGGGCGGCGTCCCCGGTCCTCCCCCTTTGCCTCCCGGCCTGCCTCCCAGGTATACTCGCCTCCATGTCGGACTACACCGTTCTGCTCTACCACGAGCTCATCCCCGCCGGTCGGCCCATCCCCACCCCCGGGCCCGTGCGGACCGCCCAGGGCATGGATACGGTGCTGCCTGGGCCCCTCTACGTGCGGGAAGAGGACTTCGCCGCCCAGCTTGACTGGCTGGCGGCCTCGGGCCGACCGATTCTGGACCCCCGGGTCCTGGTCGATGGGTCCCCGATTCCGGCGGGTTCCGTGGTGATCTCCTTCGACGACTTTTGGAGGACCGGCATTTCCTTGGCCGCACTCCACCTGCGCCGCCGGGGCCTCACCGCCCTGGGGTTTCTGGTCCGCAGCTGGCTCTTTGACGAGCCCCAAGAGGAGGTGGCTGGCCGGCCCGTGTGCCTCTCGTGGCCCGAGCTGGAGGCCACCCGCGACGTGTTCGTGACCGCCAACCACGGCGACCGGCTCCA
>JAHFSN010000014.1 GCA_023265735.1 Spirochaetaceae bacterium
CCTCGAAGGGGTTCCCCTGGATCGCCTCTCCACAGGTGACCGGGAGCCCCAGGGAGTGCGACGCGATCAAACCACGTTCCCCCTCCGGATTGATCTGGTGGAGGTCGAGCCCGGGGTTCAGGTCGGGGTGGCCCAGGATCTTTCGGAACGGCAGCGCATGGAACGTTCCGTCCTCAACTCTCAAAGGCTCGAGTCGATCGGCGTCCTGGCCGGGGGCATCGCCCACGATTTCAACAACCTCCTGGGAGGACTCTTCGGATTCATCCAGCTGGCACGGCAGGCGACCCCCGACGACTCCCCGGCGGTGCGGCATCTGGACCGCGCCTTCTCGGCCTTCGCCCGGGCCCAGGACCTCACAAAACAGCTCCTCACCTTCGCCAAAGGGGGCGAACCCAACAAGCACATCCTCGACCTGCGGGATCCCCTGGTGGACAGCGCCAAGTTCATCCTTTCGGGGGCCAACCTCAAACTCGAGGTCGATATCGCCGAAGACCTCTGGCTGTGCGAGGTTGACCGCCTGCAGTTGGGTCAGGTCATCGACAACCTGGGCCTCAATGCCCGGCAGGCCTTGCCTGGAGGCGGAACCGTCCGCCTGGTGGCCTCCAACGTCATGGACGATAGCCAGAGGCCCCCTGAGCTCGAGCCAGGTCCCTACGTTGTTGTCCAATTCTCCGACGATGGTCCAGGAATTCCCGCCGAAATTCTCCCTCGGATCTTCGACCCCTTCTTTTCGACAAAGAAGGAAGGAACGGGGCTGGGCTTGGCCACCGTCTATTCCATCATGCGCAAGCACGGCGGTTTCGTGGGGGTGGAATCCATCGCGGGCCGAGGAACAACCTTCAGTCTTTGGTTTCCCGCCCTGGCCCCTGGCAACGCGTTTCGCGACCGCGTCTCGAACCGCATTCTCGTCCTCGACGATGAGGAACTCATCCTCGACAGCGTCGTCGAGTCGCTCGTCGAGTGGGGCTACGACGCGGTGGGGGTCCGAACCGGGTCCGCTGCGGTGGAAACGTTCCGCCAGGCCCAAAGGCAGGGCAACCGATTCGGGTTCTTCCTGACCGACCTGACCCTTCCGGGGGAAAAGGGGGGCCTGGCCGTGGTGGAACAGCTTCGTCACCTGGATCCAGGCCTCAAAGCAGCGGCGTCCAGCGGCTACAGCGAAGATCCCGTCATGGCCGACCCCTCCGCCTGGGGCCTCTTGGGCTTCCTCGCCAAACCCTACACCCGAGACCAGCTGGCCGCGTTCATGGCCCGCGTGTATCCGCTGAACTAACTCAGAGCAACCTTGAGGGACCTCAGGATCAGGGAACCGTGGGTAATGGCGCCGCCCAGGATAAACACGTGGAACAGCTCGTGGAAGCCAAAGACCCCGGGCCGCAACCGGGGACGCTTTAAGGCGTAGATCACTGCACCCGCCGAATACCAGACGCCTCCCCAGAAGAGGTCAAAGAAGACGGCCAGGGGCATCTTCTGGTAGAGGGGGACGATGGCGAACACCGCCACCCAGCCCATGAGCAGGTACAGCACAGGATCAACCCATCGGGGAGCCCGATGAATAAAGATCTTGAACACCAGGCCGATGAGAGTGACCCCCCACTGCAAGATCAAGGTCCCGGTCCGCCAAGGTTCATCGAACCAGATCCAAAGGATGGGAGTGTAGCTCGCGGCGATCATCACGAAGATCGCAAAGTGATCGAGGGTCCGCCAGACGGTCTTCTCGTTTTCGGCCCGTTTGAACCGGTGGTACGCCGCGCTGCAGGCGAAAAGAAACATCACCCCCAGTCCATAGACCAAAGACACCGCCACCAGGTCGAGCCTCGTCCCAGCCTTGGCGACCAGGAAGACCGTGAAAGGGATCCAGGCGAGAAAACCACCGAAATGCGTCCAGAAATTAACCCGTTCGGTGGGAAGCCGTGTGACCATGGGGATACCCTACCCTCGCTTGAACTTGGTGGCAACCCACGGGGCCGGCGGCCAAATGCCACATTTTTCGTCATCTCCCTACCGATTTGTAGCTATTCTCCCAAAAGGAGGAAAAAGTCAGTGTCCCTTAGCCTTTGTCGCGAAAGGATTTGACGCCTTTGAATTCCTCTGGCATGATTCCTGCTTGAGGTTGGAATACCTGAGGAGGTACGCATGAAAAAACTTTTCACGGCAGCACTGATTCTGGCGGCCGCGGTCGGTCTCAACGCTGAGACGATCAAGATCGCTACCCAGTCGCCGCTGTCCGGCGGCCAAACCGCTTTCGGAGAGCAGCTGAAACTGGGAACCCAATACGCCATCGAGGAAGCCCAGGCCAAGTTCAAGGCCCTGGGATTCGACCTTCAGCTGGCCGCCTACGACGACCAGGCCAACCCCGACACCGGGGTTTCGAACGCCAACCGCATCATCAACGACCCGGACATCCTCGGGGTCGTCGGCCACTTCAACTCGGGCGTCGCCATTCCGTCGTCGGAAGTCTACAAGACGGTCAATCTGGTTCTCGTCAGCCCTGCCAACACCAACCCCAAGGTCACCGACCGCAAGCTCCCCAACGTGAACCGGATCTGCGGACGTGACGACGTTCAGGGTCCCGCTGGTGCGGCTTTCGCTGTGAATGAACTCAAGGCCAAGAAGATTTTCGTGCTGAACGACAAGACCGCCTACGGACAGGGTCTGGCCCAGGCGTTCAAGGACGCCGCCGTCAAGCTCGGCGCCACCATTCCTGACAGCGCCTTTGTGGGAACCGAGGAAAGGTCGAACTTCATCCCCGTCATCACCCAGATCCTGGCCTTTGGCCCCGACCTGGTCTACTTTGGCGGCACCTACGACCAGATCGCTCCGTTCACCAAGCAGCTTCGCGAGCGAGGACTCAAGACTCCCATCCTTGGAGGCGACGGACTCGAATCCGGCGACTACATCACCCTGGCGGGGGCCGCCAACACCGGCAACACCTACTACACCACGGTGGCTGGTCCCGTGAGCATGTTCCCCAAGGCCGCCGCCCTGGCGACCGGCTTCAAGAAGAAGTTCAACAAGGACATCGAAGGCTTCGGAATCTACGCCTACGATTGCGCCAAGATCATCCTCAGCGCCCTGGAAAGCTCCATCAAGGCCGCCAAGGGCAAGAAGCCGACCCGAGACGCCGTGACCGCCGCCGTCCGGGCCATCAAGTACGACGGTTTGACCGGCAAGGTGACCTTCGACGACAAGGGTGACAAGACCGTGGCCGAGTACTTCATCCTGAAGTACGCCGGTACCGACAGCCTGGCCGACAACAAGGTCTTCAAGACCATCAGTCAGGCCGCTCCGAAAGCTCCCTGATCTCCCGCTGATTTCGCTTGAAACGTGCGGCCGGTTCTTCCCTCGGGGAGGGCCGGCCGTTCTCTTACCCCCTCGAGGAGTTGACTGTTGGATACGCTTTTGATGCTCTTGCCCCAGGTGATGTTTGAAGGTCTTCTCCTGGGATTTGTCTACGCCATGATCGCCCTCGGCTACACCATGGTTTACGGGGTTCTGGAACTCATCAACTTCGCCCACTCGGAAATCTTCATGATCGGAGCCGTGGTTGGAGTTGAGGTGTTCCGCCACCTCTCGGGGTACGTCCCCAATCCCTTTGTTCTTCTCTTTCTCGCCATCGTCTTGGGCGGGATTATTTCGGGCCTCACGGCCGTCGGCGTCGAGAGGATGGCCTATCGCCCTCTCCGCAAGCGCGGGACCAAGAACCGCTTGGTGCCCCTCATCACGGCCTTTGGTGTCAGCTTTGTGCTCCAGGACCTCGTACGCCTTGTCGAGGGTCTGTGGCACAACGAGTTTTTCCTCAGCATGAAAAACGTCGGCGCGTTGGATCAGAGCGTGACGATCTTGGGAATCTTCATCCAGTACAAATCGATGATTCTGATCGGCGTGAGCCTTGTCATGCTCATCGGGCTTTCGTGGCTCGTCGGCAAGACCCGCCTCGGCTTGGCCATTCGTTCGGTGGCCCAAGATCCCGCCACCGCGGGTCTCATGGGAATTGACCCCGAGAAGGTCATCAGCCGAACCTTTCTGATTGGAGGAGCCCTCGGCGGCGTGGCAGGGGTCCTCTTCGCCTTGCAATACAGCACCGTCAGCCCCTATGTGGGCTTCCTTCCGGGTATCAAAGCGTTCACCGCCGCCGTCCTGGGAGGCATCGGGAACATCCCCGGTGCCGTGGTGGGGGGCCTCGTCCTCGGTGAAATCGAGACTCTGGCGGGAACCTTCCTTCCGGCTCTGACCGGGGGAGCCATGGGCACCGAGTACAAAGACGTGATTGCCTTCCTTCTCCTCATCCTGCTGCTGCTGTTCCGGCCCCAAGGGCTCCTCGGACAGATCGTCAAGGAGAAAGTATGACTCCCTTCTGGAAATCCCTCTCCGCGCCGGTGCGGCTGGCCCTCGTCTTTGGGTTCGAGGCCCTGGCGGCTCTCTTCTTGCTATTCGGGTGGGGCCTGGCGGCCGTTTTGTCCACCTACCTCGTCCTCGGCGCCCTAGCCGTCGTGCCCCCAAGTCCCCGGTGGAAGCTTCTCGCCTTGGCGGTGGTCACCCTTGAAGCCACCCTGGGACTCTCGGTCAAGCTGGGCGGCGACCTCCTGTTCGTCTCCCTGGTCGGCGTCTTGGTGCTGCTGCTTCGGCTGCCTTCCATCGCGGTTTGGCTCAAGGCCCTGCTGGCCACGGCCGTCCTCCTCATCAGTATTCCCGTGGCGGGATTCGCCAACACCTTTCTCTTCGAGCTTGGCATCCAAATCGGCATCTATTCGGCCATGGCCCTGGGGCTCAACGTCGTCGTCGGCATGGCCGGGCTCCTCGACATGGGGTACGCCGCGTTCTTCGCGATTGGCGCCTATACCTGGGCCATCTTCGGTTCCACCCAGGCGGCCCAGTTTCTGGCCGGCTGGGTGCCCCTGAACGGGAACTTCGTTTACCTCTTCATGGGTTTTGCCATCATCGCCACGGCTTTGACAGGAATTCTGATCGGTCTCCCCGCCCTCAGACTCAGGGGAGACTACTTGGCCATCGTGACCCTGGGACTGGGAGAGGTGGTCCGAATCCTGGCCAACAACCTCGACCATCCCACGAATTTCACCAACGGTCCCCAGGGGATCTCCGGGGTCGTCAAGCCGCCCATCGATTGGTTCCAGGCGCTGCTGCAAATCGCCGGCATTCCGCGGTCCGCAGCCACCGATTATCAGCTGTTCTTCTACTTCTTGGTTCTGGTTATCATCGGCATCGTCATTGTGGTGAACATCAACCTGGGAAAGTCGAAATTTGGCCGCGCCTGGGTCGCCATCCGGGAAGACGAGATCGCCGCCAAGGCCATGGGGATACCCATGGTGAAGACCAAACTTCTGGCTTTCGCCACGGGGGCTGCGTTCTCGGGGGCCATGGGCGTCCTGTTCGCCTCCCAGCGCGGCTTCGTCAGCCCCGAATCCTTCACTCTGATCGCTTCGATCACCATCCTCGGCATGGTGGTTCTGGGCGGGATGGGGTCGGTGCCAGGCGTCGTCCTGGGCGCGGCGGCCCTGACCATCCTGAACCTCGACCTCCTCAAGAGCTTCAGTGAGTTCCTCAACACCCTTCGTCAGAACGGCACGGTGCTGTTCGGCTTCCATTTCAGCGACCTTCCCAGCCAAGTGGACCCAGCCAAATACGAGCGCCTCGTGTTCGGGATCATCCTCATCTTGATGATGATCTACCGGCCCGCGGGACTGATTCCCGAACAGCGCCACGTCTTGGAGAACCACGAGGAAAAGCCATCATGAGCGGAACAACTTTGACCGTGGAATCGGTCACCAAACGATTTGGCGGCCTCATCGCCGTCAATAACGTCAGCCTGCACGCCGAAGCCGGAAAGATCCTCTCGGTCATCGGTCCCAACGGCGCGGGCAAGACCACATTCTTCAATCTCCTGACGGGAATCTATACGCCCGATGAGGGTCGTATCCTCTTTGGAGACAAGAACATCACAGGCAAGAAGAGCGACGCCATTGCGGCGCTTGGCATCGGAAGAACCTTCCAGAACATCCGTCTCTTTTCCGGAATGACCGTTCTGGAGAATGTGCTGGTGGGGCACCACAACAAGGTGAAGACCAACTACCTGGCGGCCATCTTCCGGGGTCCCGGATTCCGAAAGGAGGAGGGCCGCGCCGAAGGCAGGGCCCGAGAACTCCTCAGGTACATGCGGCTTGAGAGCCGGGCCGGCGAGCTGGCCTCCAACCTTCCCTACGGCGACCAGCGGCGGCTCGAAATCGCCCGGGCCTTGGCCCTCGAACCGACGCTCCTGCTGCTCGACGAACCGGCCGCCGGGATGAACCCTCAGGAGACGGAAGATCTCAAGACCATGATTCTGTCGCTCAAGGACGACCTGGGGATCACGATTGTGCTCATTGAGCACGACATGGCCATGGTCATGAGTCTCTCCGACCGCATTACGGTCCTCGAGTACGGTTCCGTCATCGCCGACGGCCTTCCCGCCGAGGTGAAGGCCCATCCCCGGGTCATCGAAGCCTACCTGGGCAAAGGAGCCGCCCATGCTTGAAATCTCCAACCTCACCGCGGGCTACGGCCCCATCCAAGCCGTTTCCCAACTCAATCTCAAGGTGAATCTCGGGGAGATTGTGACCCTGCTGGGGTCCAACGGGGCCGGGAAGTCCACCACCCTGAAGTCCATTTCGGGATTGCTCAAGCAGAAGACGGGAACCATCTCCTTTGAAGGCGTCGACATCCAGAAACTTCCCCCGGATCGCATCATCAGCCGCGGCATTAGCCAGGTTCCCGAGGGGCGCAAGATCTTTGGCCGCCTGACCGTTGAGGAAAACCTCGACGTCGGCGCCTATCTCGTCAAGGACGCCAAGGTCATCCATGAGAGGAAGGCCCACGCCTTCGACCTCTTCCCCCGGCTCGCCGAGCGCCGCCATCAGAAGGGGGGGACTCTCTCGGGGGGCGAGCAGCAGATGCTGGCCATTGCCCGGGCGCTGATGCAGGCTCCCCGGCTGCTCCTCCTGGATGAGCCCAGCATGGGTTTGGCGCCCCTCTTGGTTGACGCCATCTTTGAGATCATCCAGAAGCTGAACGTTGCGGGGACAACCATCCTCCTGGTGGAGCAGAACGCCCGGATGGCTCTCCAGGTGGCCCATCGGGCCTACGTCCTGGCCAGCGGAAGGCTCTCGATGGAGGGCAAGGCGTCGGACCTCGCCAACAACCCGGAGGTCCAGAAGGCCTACCTGGGCGGCTAGTCAGGCCTTGAACTCGATGGTGACCCGGGTCCCCGGGTGGCTCTCTTCCACCGTGAGGCGCCCCCGGAGGCTCTCGGTCAGCAGCTGAATCAGGCTGAGGCCAAAGCCCTGGGACTCGGGCGTCAGGGGCATACCGACGCCGTCGTCCCAGACCACCAAGGTTCCCCGCCCTTCCTCCATGGTGACCGAAACGGCCATCGACCCGGCGGTCTGCGGGCCGAAGGCGTACTTCATGCAGTTGGTGATGAGCTCGTTGACCATGATGCCCAGGGACTGCACCTTGTTCACGTCGATCACCGCCTCACTGAACTCCTTCTGGACGCGGATAGGCACCGCCCGAGGAAAATTCGTGAGGATCTCGTCCACCAAGGGAGAAAGGTAGTCACGGATCGAGAGGGAGTACGAACCCTTGGCTTGGTAGAGCTTGTCGTAGAGGCTCATCATGCTATAGACCCGTCCCTTGGCTTCCTCCAGCGACCTCACCACGACGGGGTTGCCCGAGGCTTCGGCCTGCAGGGTCAAGAGTCCGATCACCGTGCCCATATGGTTCTTGATGCGATGGTGGACTTCCCGAAGGATGACGTCCTTTTCGTTCAGGAGCCGCCTGACCCTTTCCTCGGTTTCCTTCCGGTCGGTCACGTCGTTTGAGACGCCAATGACACCAATGACCCGGCCCGCCTCGTCGCGCCAGGGGGACTTGTGCGACTCGATCCACCGAAGCTGGCCGTCGATCTCCAGCTGGTACTCCTGCTTGGCCGGAATGCCGCTGACCATGACCTCTTCGTCGGTGGCTCGGAAAGCCCGGGCCCGGCCCGTGGGTTCCAGTTCATCGTGGGACCTCCCCAGGAGATCCTCCCGCCGATACCCGATAAGCCGGGCCCCGGTCTCGTTGATGACGACGATCTTCCCGTCTCTGTCCTTGGCGTAGATGGCCTCGCTGGCGCTCTCGAGCATGGTTCGCAGCAGGCTCTTCTCCCGCCTGAGCTTCTCCCAGGATTCCCGCCGGGCCGCCACGACGCTGGCAGCGGTCACGCTGGCGACGATGAGGCCTCCGCCGGCGAGGGTCCAGCCCGAAGGGGTCTCACCGAGAAGCAGGAAGACCCAGAGCGGATTGAAAACTGGCTCGATAACCGCCAGCAAATTGGCCGTCAGCGCCGAGACCCGCTTGATCCCGTAGGCGAAGAAGACCGCGGCGAGGCCAATCTGGCCCACGCCCAGGGCCAGGATGGCGCCCAGGGACGTGGCCGAGAACCGGGGCGGCTCCTGGAAGGCGGCCAGGGAGAGGGCCACCACCGCTGTCAGAAAATGGGACAGCATGAGCGATTGCAGCGGCGTGCCGTCCTTCTGCATTCGGGTGAAGAGGAACATCAGCGCAAAAGCCAGGCCCGATCCGAGGGCCGCGAGGTTGCCCAGAACGTCCCCGGGGGCCAGCTTTCCGGCAAACAGCAGGATCAGCCCGGCCAGGGTGGCCACCAAAGCCACCAGTTGCTCGGGTCTCAGCTTCTCCTTGAGGACCAGGACTCCCAAGATGGCCGTTCCCACGGGGGCCCAATATTGAATCAAGATGGCGTTGGCCGACGTTGTCAGTTTGTTGGCCAGGACAAACAGAATCATGCAGGCGGCGTAAGCCACGGCGGCCCCAACCAGGGGCCAGCTCCAGTTCAGGCGAACCGTCCTCACGATGGCGAGCAGAAAGACCCCGGCGATGAGGCTTCGGATGCCCGCGATCCAGAAGGGATTCCAGTCGATCAGCTTAATAAAGAGGCCGGCCGTGCTCCAAAGAAAGGCGCAGGCCACGATGGCCAGGGCCCCTTTGACCGCGGGGGAAAGGCTCTGCTGCATTCCCCTATCCTACCCTGGCCCCCAACCGCGATGCCAGATGTCCATGGGGCGAAGGGAACACTTTCCCTGCGGTCCGGTGATTGATCTGGAGTTCGTATCTTGGTATTCCTTAAGCGGGAGAATTCATGAGGACAGACGAAATCAAGATTTTCGCCGGCAGCTCCGGGGGACCCTTTGCCCAAGGAATGTGCCGTTCGCTCGGAATCGAGCTCGGGCGCAGCGATGTGAGAAAATTCTCCGACGGAAACCTGTTCGTCCGGGTGGGAGAAACCGTGAGGTCCCGGGAAGTCTACCTCGTCCAACCCATCGGATTGTCCCCCAACGATGAGTTCACCGAGATCCTCTTCTGGATGGACGCTTTCAAAAGGGCGAGTGCCAGTTCCGTGACGGCGGTCATCCCCTATTTTGGGTACGCCAAGGGCGATAAGAAGGACGAGCCCCGGGTTTCGATCCGGGCCCGGGTCTGCGCCGAGAGCCTCGAACTCGCCGGGGCCGACCGCGTGGTCTGTCTCGACCTCCACAGTCCCCAGATCCAGGGTTTCTTCAAGAAACCCGTCGATCACATCTACGCCCTTCCCGTCCTGGCGGGCTGGATTCGCCGCGAGAAGCTGTCCAACCCCGTCCTCGTCAGCCCCGATCTGGGCTTTCTCAAGCAGACCCGTCGGTTTGCCGAGGAGCTGGGGTTCCCGATGGCCGTGGGAGAAAAGGTCCGACGGGGCCACGACGAGAAGGCCGAAGTCCTGGAAATCATGGGAGAGGTGAAGGGACGAGACTGCGTGATCGTCGACGATTTCACCATTTCCGGGGGCACCTTGGCCGACCTGGCCCGGGGCCTCAGGGAACGGGGGGCGAAGCGAATCTTGGCCGTCCTCAGCCATTGCCTGATCCGACCCGAGGGCATAGCCCGCATCGAGGCCAGCGCCATCGAAACCGTGGTGACCACCGACAGCGTCGACAACCCGTGGTCCCGGTGCCATCCCCGGTTCCAGACGATCTCCGTCGCGCCCCTGTTTGCCGAAACGGTGCGCCGCATCCACAGCGGGGAGTCGGTGAGCCCCCTGTTTGACGCCTGGGAAGATCCGGCGGTGGTGGCCTGCCTGGACGCCGACGAAACCTAGGGCTTGGATCTCGCCATTTTGACTTCGTCTCGGTCGTGTGCGGTGCTCGGCGTGCACACAGCACGCCTGTGCTCCGTGCACTCCCTCGACTTTGCCAAAATGCCGATCTCCTTCGCCCAGATCTACACGGGCTTCGCTTTGCTCGCCTTCTGCCTCGGTGAGGACTTGCCTAGCTTTCGGGGACGGTGACCTGGAGCCGGTCCGACCAGTCCCTCAGGGTGGCCTCCAGGGTGGCGGGCAGGGAGAGGCCCTCGGCACGGGCCTTGGCCTCGGCGGCCCGGCTGCGGTCGCCCGGGAGCCGGTCGGTGTCACCGTCTTGCCGGGCCCGGCGCTTCATGGAGACGATGCGGTCCTCGATGACGCCCTTGCCTCCAAACCACGCCAAGTCGAAGGCCAGGACCATCTGGTTGTGGGTGCGGAGTCCTCCCCCTGGTGAAACTTCGTCGAGGGTAGGCCCGCCGGTGAGGACCCCGGTCAGCACCTCGCCCAGAAGGGCCAGGGCCAGGCCCTTGGGGCCCCCAATGGGCTCCACGGCTCCGGCGAGGAGTTCCTTGGCGTCGGTGGAAGGAACCCCGTCGGGGCCGCGGCCCCAGTGCGGCGGAGCTTCGGTTCCGGAGGCAGCCATGGCGTTCAAGTTCCCCAACGACGAATAGGCAAGACACAGGTCCGCCGAAAGGGCCCCTGGGCCCGTGCCCAGGCCCCAGCCCAGGGGGTTGTTCCCGATCTGCCGATGGGAGCGCCCGGGAAACGCCATCCCCGCGTCGGTGTTCGACCATACCACCACGAGGAAACCCTGCTCGGCTCCGATTTGGGTGTACGGGTCGCCTGCCAGGAAATGGTTGGACCTCCGGATCCCGGCGTACCCCACCCCGGAACGTCCGGCGAGCTCCAGGGCCCGGCGGGTCACGTGGGAACAGAGGACCTCCCCGAGACCCCCGTCGCCGTCCCAAACCTCGATGGCGGGTCCCTCGCTCACGAGCTCCAGTTGAGGAACCGGATTGACCAGTCCGTCGGCCAGCCATCCCAGCCGCTGGGGGAGGTAGGAGACGTCGTGGTGACCCAGGCCCCGTAGGCTGGCCCGGCGGAAGATTTCGGCGGCCAGAAGAGCCTGGGAGGAAGGGACGCCAGAGGCCTCCAAAAGACGATGCGTCCAGAGCTCGAGGGAGACAGGGGTAAGAAGCATTCCTGAACTATACCAGGGAACCTCCGCTTGGCTAGGGGGTTGGGGGTCTTGTCCAGAACAATCGCTCATTTCCCGGGCCGGCCCGCCCTCGTCCCGATACCCGAGTCTTGAAGTCAACATTCCTTTTCGCTATAGTTCCAAGTCATGCCTAAGACCTTTTATATCGAGAATCTCGGCTGCTTCAAGAATCAAGTCGACGCCGAATACATGATCACCGCTCTCCAGGACAAGGGCTACGCCCGGGCCGAGACCGCCGAAACCGCCGAATTGATCCTGGTCAACACCTGCACGTTCATCGAATCCGCCAAGAAGGAATCGATCGACACCTTTTTTCAGCTCCGCCAAGCCCGCAAGGACGCCAAGATCGTGATGACGGGGTGCATGGCCGAAAGGTACGGCAAAGACCTCCTGGAGATGATTCCTGAGGCCGACGGCATCTTTGGCAACCGGGATCCCCAGCGCATTACCGACATCGCCGACGAAGTCTTGGCAGGAAAGAAGTCGACGTATTTCCCTCCCAACATGCGCAAGGCCCCCCGACGGAAGCAGTTTCTCTCCCTCAAGAACAGCGTCTACGTGAAGATCAGCGAGGGCTGTTCGAACGCCTGCACCTTCTGCGCCATCCCCAAGTTCCGGGGAACCCTATCAAGCCGGTCCTTGGACGATGTGGCCACCGAAATCGAGGGCCTCATCGACAGCGGAGTGAAGGAGATCAACCTCATTGCCCAGGACCTGGCCAGTTTCGGCCTCGACCGGGGCCAGGACGACTTTCTTCCCCTCCTGGAACGGATCCTGCGCAAGCCGGGGGACTACTGGCTGCGCATGCTCTACCTCTACCCCGACCGGTTTCCCGAGGGCGTCCTGAACCTGGCCAAGTCCGACACCCGGCTTCTCCCCTACTTCGACCTCCCCTTCCAGCACGCCTCGGGCCGGCTGCTCAAGCTCATGGGCCGCCGGGGAGACGACGCCGAATACCTCGACCTCATCTCCCGGATCCGCGGCACCGTGCCGAACGCCGTGGTCCGTTCTACCTTCATTGTAGGATTCCCCGGCGAGAGGGACAGCGACTTCGAGACCCTCCTCGATTTTCAGCAGAAGGCCAAGATCGACTGGATGGGCGTGTTCACCTACAGCCGCGAAGAAGGCACCCCCGCGTACCGGATGCAGTCCGAAGACGCCTTTGAGCTCTTCCGCCCGAAGGCCGAGGAGCGCAAACACCTGCTGGAAGACGCCCAGAACGAGATCACGGCGGCCAGCTTGGACCGCTGGGTCGGCCAGGACCTGGAAGTTCTGATCGAAGAGCCCATCCAGGGTTCGGCCATGGGTCTGGGGAGGAGCTTCCTCCAGGCCCAGGAAGTCGATGGCCTGGTCGTGGTCCACGGAGAGGGGCTCACACCCGGACAGGTCGTCCGCACCCACGTGACCAAGCGCAACGGCGTCGACCTCGAGGCGCGAGTTCTCTAGATCCATGTTCGATGTTCACTTGACCTGGTTCGAAACGTCTGGTGAGATGGGCCTCAAATTCCCCCTGGGAGCCCGGATCACCTCACTAGTCATCGCCCTGGTCCTGGGGCTGGCCAGCTTCACCGGCGGTCCGCCCAGCCTCCTGGGTCTGGGACTCACCTTGCTCTTTGTCCTGGGTGCCGTCTACGAGGAACGGTGGACCTTTGCCCGTTCCGGGGAGGTGGCCTTCCGCTGGGGCCTGTGGGGTCTGGCGCGGACAACGCGGTGGGACGCCAGCCAGGTCGAAGGGCTCTGGCTGAGCGCCTTCCGCCGGGGCCTCGTTCCTGGCGCCCAGGAAGAGACCACCGGCTACCGAAGGGGCCGCCCCCTGAATGCCGTCCTCACCATCCATTTCACCAACGGGTCGAGCCGAGTCCTGGAGCGCAGGCCGGCCCGACACCGGACCGACCTGGACGAAACGGCTCAGCGGCTGGCCGAGGCCTCGGGACTCTCGCTCGCCCGCGATTCGTCGTGGTGAAGGAAACAGGCCACCTGGTGGCCGCTGGCCACCGGCACCAGCGCCGGCACCCGCTCTAGGCACTTGGGCATCCGATGGGGGCATCTGTCGCTGAAGTAGCAGCCCTTCCTCTCCCGGTCGGGAAACGGAACGTCCCCCTCCAGAATGATCCGTTTGCGGTGACGCTCCACCTCGGGATCGGGGATAGGCACCGCCGAGAGCAGGGCGTCGGTGTAGGGATGAAGAGGACGGTTGTAGAGTTCGGCCGCGGGAGCCACCTCCACGATGACGCCCAGGTACATGACGGCCACCCTGGTCGAGATGTACTCGACGACGGCCAAGTCGTGGGCAATGAACAGGTACGTGAGTCCGAACTCGTCCTGGATGTCCCGAAAGAGGTTGAGGATCTGCGCCTGGATGGACACATCGAGGGCACTGACCGGTTCGTCGGCGAGGACAAGCTGGGGTCTCAGGGCCAGGGCCCGGGCGATGCCCACCCGCTGCCGCTGGCCCCCCGAAAACTCGTGGGGATAGCGGTTCCTCGTCCGAGGCGACAGCCCGACCTTCTGTAAAAGAAGCTCGACGCGCTCGGAAATTTCGGCATTCGTCAGCGGCTCTTTGGAATTCTGGCGGAAGATCTTCAGGGGTTCGGCCACGCTCTGGCCAACGGTCATGCGAGGGTCAAGGGACGCAAAGGGATCCTGGAACACCATCTGAAAATGGCGCCGGGCCAGGGTTAACTCGCGGTGGGACAGTTTGGTCAGATCCTGGCCCTGAAAGAGCACCTCTCCCGAGGTGGGCTTATGCAGCTGGGCGATGGCCCGGGCCGTCGTCGACTTCCCGCATCCCGACTCACCCACCAGGCCCAGGGTCTCCCCGGCCTTGATCTCGAGGTCCACGCCGTCCACGGCCCGAATCTTGCCGTGCCTCACCCAGGGTCCCCAGCCCACTTGGAAGGGAAAATGAAGCTTCAGGTTACGGACCTGCAGGAGCACTTCGTTGTCCATCACGACTCCTCGGAAAGCCAGCAAGACGCGCTGTGCCCCTGGGCGGAGAACGTCTTCTGGGGTGGATACTGGGTTCGGCAGATTGGCATGGCGTGTTCGCACCGGGGATGGAAGGGACAGCAGTCCGGCAGGTTCACCATGTGGGGCGGCTGGCCGGGAATCGAATACAGCCGTTCCCGGTGGGGCCGGTCCAGCCGCGGTACGGCCCGGATGAGTCCCCGGGTGTAGGGGTGCTGGGGATGGGCGAAGATCTCGTCCACCGGTCCCTGCTCGACGATCCGGCCGGCGTACATCACGCACACCCGCTGGCACAGCCCGGCCACAACCCCCAGCGAATGGGTGATGAGGATGAGGGCCGTTCCCAGGTCTTGGGTGAGGGATTTCATGAGATCCAGGATCTGGGCCTGGATGGTCACGTCGAGGGCCGTGGTCGGCTCGTCGGCGATGAGCAGGTCCGGCCGGCAGGAGAGGGCCATGGCGATCATCACGCGCTGGCGCATCCCCCCCGACATC
>JAHFSN010000275.1 GCA_023265735.1 Spirochaetaceae bacterium
ATTCGTTCTTGTCTTGCGGCCACCATATTGGCCATTTCCTGCTCAACTACGCCTACCAAGGCCCCCGACGTCGTTCCCCCGGTTCCCGCGGCCCAGCCGGCCCCGGCTCCGGCCACCGTCGTTCCGGCAAAACCTCTCCCCTCCGCTCCCGTATGGGTGGGGAAAACGACGTATGTCGACGGGGGAAGCCTGATCTTCGTGGTCACGGGACCCGAAAAGTCCGACGTGACGAGTCTGAACCTCGCCGCTATGACGGAGTATCTGAATCTTCAGCTCAAGTCAACGACGCCGCCCCCCGGCGTCCAGGCCGTCCAGGCCTTCCTCAAGAAGATGAGCGCCACGGCTCCCGCCGAGCGCTACCTGCGCAATGGACAGGGGTGGTGGAAGGTCGTCCTCTCTCGTGACGATTGGGAGAAGTCTCGGGTTCAGCTCGCCGCCCTCGTGAAGGAAGTGTCCGTCGATCCCTTGGTGGTCCAGGAAAAGGCCGCCGACGATGCGGTGCAGCAGGGCCGGTATTTCGAGGCGATCAACCAGTACGTGAGCGCCGCCCAGAAGGCGGCCGACGGTGCGGCTCCTCGGGTGGATCGGTACCAAGCCCTCGTGACCAAGGCCCAGGCCGTCCTCGCACAATTGACCCTTTCTTCCGCCACGGCGCCCCTCGCCACGACCTCCGGCCAGGCCTTCCCGGCGCCGGTGGTCGTCAAGCTCACCTACGGCAGCGGGTCCCAGGCCCCGGCCGTCCCTGGGGCTTTCCTGCGGTTCAGCTACAAGGCCAAGGTCAACGGCCGCGTGGTCACCACGGGCCAGTCCGTTCGAACCGACGCCCAGGGGCAGGCCTCCCTGACCCTCCCGGTCCCAGACTTTGGCGTCAAGGACAATGTGGTTGTCCTTGTCGACGTCAATCCGTGGCTCGAGGCCCTTGCCAAGGTGCCCCAGGACCTTCGTGACCCCGTCTCCAAGTTCGAACCGTTGGCCGCCGATCGAAAGCTCCTCCTCCCTTACACGGTGGAGTCGGCGTCCAAGCAGATCCCCTTGATCATTGCCCTCGCCGATTTCGACGATCGGGGCGGGATTGTCCGACGGCAAGAGACCACGGCTGCCCTGATCTCGGCGCTCCAGAAGGCGGGGTTCCAGGCTTCGGGGCTTTCCATCAACCTGAGCCTCCTCCGGTCCAGCAGCGAGCGCGTGGTGCTTACGGCCTGGCGGTTCCAAGGCAAGACCACGGGGCGGGCGGTCTACGGCACAGTGAACTTGGTCTCGGTGGTCTCAGCGGACTCGCAGTACACGGCCGAAGTGAATGGGACTCTGAAGGTGGTCGACTTGGAGACGAGCAAGCCCGTCTACCAGTACACCAACTCGAAGGTCGTGAGCGCCGCTGACAAGGCTTCGGCTGTGACCCAGAGTTTCCGGCAGTGGGCCGCCGACGCGGCCGACGATCTGGCGACCTCGTTGCCCTAAGCGGTTGGTCAGCCCTTCTCCGCCAGCCTCTTCTTGAGGGCCGCCAGGGCGTCCTCGGCCTCGATCCGTTTCACCGTGGGGGTGACGGCATCGAGGGGGCCGGCGAGCTTGGCGAGGTTCTCCTGTAGCAGATCGGTATTGACGGACCTCTGGGTGAGGGGCAGCAACTGCAGCTGCTTTTTGACCTTTTCGATGCCCAGCCGAAAATCTTGCACCTCCAGCTCCAGGGTTGACTTCCGGGCGGTGACGGCCGCCAGTTGCGCTGCGGCTTGATTTTCCAGTTCCGTCTGCTGGGCTTGTTGAGCCAAGGCGACTCGCTTTTCCCAGAGTTCTGCTTCCTCTTCGGCGGTCCGGAGCGCGGCTTCGGTTTGCTTGAGGTGGGTGACGAGCGTCAGAACGTAGTCCTTGGCGTCTTCGGGTCCCATGCCCGTCAAATCAAAGAGGGGCTGGGGTGGGGGCAGGTCATTCTGATCCATCGAAAACTCCTTGACAGGATTCGTTAGGATTCTTGACCGCAAAGGGGACGAACGTCTATCCTGTTTCCAAGTTATCCCGATTAAGTAGGATAACAAGGAGAACGTATGAAAAAGATTCTGGCGGTCTTGGCTGTCGCGGCCTTGGCCCTGTCCCCTTTGACGGCAGAGACCATCAAGATTGGGACCATCCAGCCCTTGACCGGAGCCATCGCGGTCTACGGCAAGAACGTTTCTCAGGCCGTCACCCTGGCCGTTGAGGAAGTCAACGCTGCCGGCGGAATTGGCGGTAAGAAAGTCGAGCTCATCACCGAGGACGACTCCTTCAAGCCCGACAACACCGTGGCCGCGTTTAAGAAGCTCGTGACCAAGGACAAGGTTGTGGCCGTGGTCGGTGCTCTGACCTCGAATTGCACCCTCGCCATCACCAACCTGGCCCAGGGAGCCAAGGTTCCCCTGGTGACCCCCACGTCGACCAACGACAAGGTGACCTCGGCGGGTGACTATATTTTCCAGGCCTGCTACAAGGATAGCTTCCAGGGCAAAGTTGTCGCTTCGTTTGCGGCCACCAACCTGAAGGCCAAGACCGCCGCCGTTCTCTTCGACAAGTCCAACGACTACTCGTTCGGCCTGAAGAGCGCCTTCGAGACCGCCTTCACCGCCACGGGTGGCAAGATTGCCGCCGAGTCCTACAACACCGGCGACAAAGACTTCAACGCCCAGATCGCCAAGATCAAGTCCGCCAAGCCCGACGTGATCTTCCTGCCCGACTACTACAACGCCATTTCGCTGATTGCCAAGCAGATCCGCGCCGCCGGAATCACCGCCCCCCTGCTGGGTGCCGATGGTTGGGACGACGCCGTGGGAACCAACACCACCGAACTGGTGGGTGCCTTCTATTCGAACCACTTCTCCCCCGATGCGGCCACTCCCGTTGCCAAAGCGTTCCTCACCGCCTACAAGGCTCGCTGGGGCAACGACTCTGACGCCCTGGCCGCCCTTGGCTACGACGCCACCAAGATCCTGCTGAACGCCATCGCCGCCGCCGACAAGGCTGGCAAGCTCAACAGCGCCGGCATCCGTGACGCGATCGCCGCCAGCAAGGGTGACTACGTTACGGGAAGCATCAGCTTTGATGCGAGCCGCAACACCGTGAAGTCGGCGGTCATTCTTGAGGTCGGCCAAGGTGCCGATGGCAAGCTCGCCACCAAGTACAAGACCACTGTGAACCCCTGAGAAGCTCACAGCACTGCGCTTGATTGGGTTCGTCGGCGGGCCCCGTTGCCGGCCGGCGAATCACCCCAGGGACCCGCTCCGGCGGGTCCCTTTTTTTGATTTAGCCCGGTAAACTTTCCTCGTCTGACCGCAAGTCTGGACTTTTCAGTCCCCCCTTTTCGTGGTAAAACGTCACATCCGCTACGGAAGGGAAGGGCTTGATGGATCTATTCACCCAAATCATTCAACAGTTGATCAACGGGCTTTCCTTGGGTGGTATCTACGCGCTCATCGCCTTGGGCTACACGATGGTGTACGGCATCGTGAAGCTGATCAATTTTGCCCACGGCGACATCCTCATGGTCGGGGCCTACATCTCCTATTTTATTCTCACAACCTTCGGCTTCACGCCCCTCGCGCTCGCCGCCGCGTTCCTGTTCGCCGTCGTGGGGTCGGTTCTCCTCGGGGTAGGAATTGAGGCGTCCTGCTACCGGCCCCTGAGGAATGCGCCCCGAATCAACGCCTTGATCACGGCCATCGGCGTGTCGATCGTCCTCGAAAATCTCCCGCGGGTCTTTCCGTTCATCGGCTCGGACTATCGGAACCTGACGGTGCCGCCGTTCTTCGGCAACATCACCTTTGGGGAAGTCACCATCATTCCCATCAAGCTGATCACCCTGGTGGTCACCCTCGTCCTCATGGGGCTCCTCATCCTCGTCGTCGATTACTCCAAGAGCGGCAAGGCCATGCGGGCTGTGAGCTTCGACATGGGCGCCAGTTCGCTCATGGGCATTTCCGTGAATCGTACCGTCAGCTTCACCTTCGCCCTCGGATCGGCCCTGGCCGGGGCCGGCGGACTGCTGTACATCCTGAATTTTCCCCAGCTCGATACCTACATGGGGATCATGCCTGGGCTGAAGGCCTTCGTGGCCGCCGTTCTGGGCGGCATCGGTTCCATCCCCGGGGCCATGGTT
>JAHFSN010000276.1 GCA_023265735.1 Spirochaetaceae bacterium
AAACCCCTCCCCACCCGGCAGATGCTCACCCTCACCCAGAGCACCCTGAGGCGCATCAACGTTGAGACCCTCCAGCACCCCGACCGGCTGGCCGACCCGCAGTTCTGGGCCAGCCTCGATGATGCCCTCACGGGCAACGATGCGGGCCTGGCGGTTGTCCTCGACGGCGCCCTCCTCTTCGCCAGCCCCGACGTGGGCAACCTCGGCAATGTGGCGGCCCTCCCTCCGTGGGGAACCCTCGAGGGCAGCCTGCCCCCCCGCAGCACCCTGGGCCGAGACTTCCGGCTCCTGGGCCAGTGGGACTTCAGCCTCGCTCCAAGCCACCATCTGAGCACCTACCTTCTGTGGACCACCCAGTCTTGGAACACCGCCGTCCAGACCTTCTCCACCGTGCTCCTCGTGGGGTTCTTCCTGTCGACCCTGCTGGTGGGGATCGTTCTCACCTGGCTGGTGGGGCGCAGCGTATTTCGGCCGCTCCGACGGCTGCAGGACGCCGCTTCCCGAATTTCGGGCGGCGACCTGTCGCCCCAGTCCCCGTATCAAAAGAAGGACGAGCTGGCGCCTCTATTCCGGGCCTTCGAGACCATGCGCGGCCGGCTCGAAGAGAACCGCCACCTGCGCGAGCGCTACGAGGCCGACCGCCGGGACATGATTGCCCACATCGCTCACGACCTGAAGACGCCGGTCACGGCCATCAACGGCTACGTTCAGGGCATCCTCGACGGGGTGGCGTCGACGGAGGAAAAGCAGCGGCAGTACCTCGAGGTCATCGCGTCGAAGGCCCGGGAGCTCGACCGGCGCACCGACGAGCTCTTCTTCTTTTCGAGTCTGGAGTTAGGGACCCTCCCCTACGAGTTTCAAGGGTTCGACCTGGGGGTCTTCCTCACCGATCTGTGGCGGGAACTCCTCCTCGAGGGGAGTCCCCAGGGCCTCACGGGACCCGACCCCCAGGTTCCCCCGGGCCCCCTCCCGGTGAGGGGAGACCCGGCGCGGCTGCGGCGTGTCTTCACCAACCTGGCCGAGAACACTGTCAAGTTCCGCCGCGGCCCCACGGTGACCTGGACGTGGGCGGTTGAAAAGACCCCGTCGTCGTACCGCATCTCCCTCTCCGACAACGGGATCGGGATCCAGGAGGGGGCCCTGCCCCACGTGTTCGACCGGTTCTACCGGGTGGACAGCTCCCGGACGACCCAGGTGCCCGGTTCGGGCCTGGGTCTGGCGATCGTCCGGCGCATCGTCCTGGACCACGGAGGCACCGTCGAGGCCACCAGCACCGTGGGCCAGGGGACGACCCTGATCGTGGAGCTTCCCGTTCCATGAAGCGCGTCTTGGTCATCGAGGACGACCGGGCCATCGCCGAGCTCGAGCGCGACTACCTGGAGGCGGCGGGGTTCTCGGTAACCCTGGAGACCGACGGACACCGGGGCGTCGAGGCGGCGCTGTCGGGCCTCTTCCACCTCATCTTGGTCGACCTGATGCTCCCCGGGCTGTCGGGCCTCGAGGTCTGCCGCCGGGTCCGCCAGGCCCTCGAGGTGCCCCTGATCGTCGTGTCGGCCCTGTCGTCGGACCTCGACAAGGTCCAGGCCCTCGGTTTGGGCGCCGACGACTTCGTCACCAAACCCTTCAGCCCCGCCGAACTGACCGCCCGGGTCCAGGCCCATCTGGCCCGGTTCGAGCGGCTCACCAGGTCGGGAGTCACCTCGGACTCCTGGTCGGTCCGGGGCCTCGAGCTGAACCGCACCTCCCGCCGGGTCTGGCGCGACGGCCGGGAAATCGGCCTGTCTCCCCGGGAATTCGACGTGCTCGAGCTCTTCATCACCCACCCGGGCCGGGTCTTCAGCAAGGAGGAGGTCTTCGCCCTCGTGTGGAAGGAGCAGTACGGCGACACCACGACGGTGACGGTCCACGTGCGCAAGCTCCGGGAAAAGCTGGGTGACGACAGTTCCGACCCGGTCTACATCAAGACCGTGTGGGGTCTAGGATACCGGCTCGACCCGTAGAAGGGTGAAGGCGAAGGCGGCTCCGCCCCCGGGAGGGTTGAACGCCCGGACCGATCCGCCGTGAAGTTCCACGAGGCTTCGGACGATGCTCAGCCCCAGGCCCGACCCCGAGGGCGGGTCCACGGCGGCCGATCTGTAGAACCGCTTGAAGATCTTTTCCAGGTCGTCGTCGGGGATGGGGGGACCCTGGTTGGAGACCACCACCTCGACCCAAGAATCCAGAGGCCTCCAGCTGGTGACGATGGGACTCCCCACCGGCGAAAACTTCCAGCAGTTGTCGTAGAGGTTGGTGAGGATCTGCCGCAGACCCTCGGCGTCGGCCTGGACCACCGCCGGATCCCCCTGGGGCACAAACTGGAGGTTCTTGGAGAGCCACAGCGGCTCGAGGTCCTCCCCGAGCTGGGCCACCAGGGCGCCGAGGTCGACATGGGCCGTCTTCAGCTTGTCGATGCGGCTATCGTACCGGGCGAGTTCCAAGAGGGTGTTGAGGAGATTCACCAGGCCATCGATGTCCGAGAGGTTGTCCTCGACCAGTTCCTCCAGCCCCTGGGCAGACTCGTGCCGGTTCAGAGCCAGCTCGTTGCGGCCCCGAAGGATGGTCAGCGGCGTTTTGAGCTGGTGGGTGAGGTCGCTGACTAGCCGCTCCTGAAACTGGTAATCGGTTTCCAGCCGGGCCAGAAGCGAGTTCAGGGTCCGGGCCAGCCGTGACAGGTTATCGTCACCGGGCGGCAGGGGGATGCGGGTGCCCAGGTTCTGTTCCGAAATCTGGCTGGCCACCAGGACCATCGACCGGACGGGCCGGAGGGTGAGCCGGATCAACCCCAGGCCGAGACCGGAAAACAGGACGAGGCTGCCGCCCAGGGCCACCAGGAGGCTCACCAGAAAACTCTGAAGGGGTGCGTCGAGGCTCGACAGGAGGCACCCAATCCGGAAGGCGCCGAGCCGTCCCGGGCCCAGGGACACCGACGCGGTGACCACTCGGTACGCGGGACCCCGGCCCCTCACGTCGTCGATTCGGGTTTCCCCGGGGGCGAGAGCAGGAAGGGGACCCGTCAGGTCGAGGGCGTGGTTGGATTCCGCCAGGGGCAAGCCCTGGGCGTCGACGATAAGAAGGGTCGTTTTGTACGGAATGGGCCGGTTGATCCGGGACGAGAGCATGTCTCGCAAACTCCGGCGAAGGGCCTCGTCGACTTCGGCGGAGCTGACCCTCCCCAGGAACCGGAAGCTCTCCGCGATGCCTTCCAGCCGGTTGGCCACGGCCCTCTGCTCGGCGTCGAGGAACTGGTCCAGATTGAGGGACTGCTGGTGAACGAACCACAGGGTCGACACGGTACCTAAGAGCCCGAGGACCAGGACCAAGAGACCAAGGAAGGCCAGGGACAGCTTGGTCGTGATCGACAGGCGAACCGTCATGGCGTCTTGGGCGGGGGGGTGGCCGAGAGGAGGAAGCCCTTGCCGCGGACGGTGTGGATGAGCCGGGGGGAGCGGTCCTCGTCCACCTTCTTCCTCAGATAGGCGACAAACACGTCGATGACGTTGGTGTACAGGCTGGTTTCGGAGTTCCATACGGCCTGGGCAATCATGGCCCGGGTCACCAGGCGCCCCTTGTTGCGCATCAGGTACTCGAGGAGGGCAAACTCCTTCTTCGAGAGCTCCAGGGTCTGGTTGCCGCGCCGGGCTGTCCGGCTGTTGGGATTAACGACCAGGTCGGCCTCGGCCAGTTCGGGACGGGGGTACCCCTGGGCCTTGCGGGCCAAGGCCCGGAGCCGGGCCTTCACCTCGGCCACTTCGTAGGGTTTGGTCAGGTAGTCGTCGGCCCCGGAGTCCAGGCCCTCGACCTTATCGGTGAGGCTCGACCGGGCCGTGAGCATGAGGATGGGGGCCTTGACCCCCTGGTCGCGGAGCCAGCGGCAGAAGTCGTTTCCCGAAAGCCCCGGCAGGAGGACGTCGAGGAGATACCCCTCATAAAACCCCTCGCTAGCCCGGACCATGGCGTCCTCGGCGGTGGCCGTCCCGTCGACCTCGTGGCCATCCTCGGTCAGCCCTCGGATGAGAAGGTCCCGAATTCCGCTCTCGTCTTCCACGACCAAAAGTCTCATGAGCCCTCCCTTCCTCCC
>JAHFSN010000277.1 GCA_023265735.1 Spirochaetaceae bacterium
CGAAACGTGGGACTCTACACCTCGCCCCACGTCACCGACTGGCGCGAAAGGATCACCCGCAACGGCCAGCTCTTTGACGACACGGCGTACCTGAAGGCCGTCGGCGTGCTGCGCAATTTCTGGGACGGCATGGACCCCGAGCGGCGTGCCCAATGGGTGGAAGACTGGGGGGGCGAACCAACCACCTTCGAGTGGCTCACTCTGGCCGCCTTTGAGATCTTCCGCAACGAGGAGATGGACGCCCGGGTGCTCGAATGCGGCCTCGGCGGCCGCCTCGACGCCACCAACGCCCAGACCCCTTCGGCCACCGTCCTCACCCTGATCGAGCTGGAGCACACCGAGATCCTGGGGGACACCCACGCCCAGATCGCGGGAGAAAAGGCCGGCATCCTCAAGCCCGGGGTTCCGGCCTGGTGCGCTCCCCAGAAGCTCGAGAGCCTCGATGTGTTCCGGCGCGTGGCCCAGCAGGTGCGGGCGCCCTTCCACTCGTTCGACGAGGAAATCGAGGAATTCGAGACGGAACTGAACCGGGAGGGCACCGACCTCCGGCTCACCCTATCCGATGGCACCCACGTCGAAGCCAAACTGCCCCTCCTGGGCCTGGCCCAGGGTCTCAACGCCGCCGTGGCTGCCTGGACCATCCACGGCATGGTGAAGGAAGGCCGTCTGGCCCTGGCCCCGGGGGACGACCTGGTGACGGTCATCCGAACGGGCCTCGAGTCGACCACCCTCCCCGGCCGGATGCAGATTGTCTCGAAAGCGCCGTGGATCGTCCTCGATGGGGCCCACACGGCCGAATCGGTGAAGCTGCTCGCCCGGTCATGGGACAGGCTCTTTGGGCCGGGGGGCACCCTCATCTTCGGCGCCTTCGAGGGCAAAGCCATCGAGCCCATGGCCCGGGAGCTGGCTCCCCTGTTCCGGCGGGTCCTCGTCACCTCACCGGGAACCTTCCGCCCCTCGGACCCC
Source organism: Spirochaetaceae bacterium (assembly GCA_023265735.1). Classification (GTDB taxonomy): domain Bacteria; phylum Spirochaetota; class Spirochaetia; order JABEVK01; family JABEVK01; genus JAIFLN01. The sequence goes on from JAHFSN010000277.1 coordinate 967, forward strand.
CAGGCCCTCCGGCACGCCTTTGTGCAGGCCGGCAGCGCCCCGACCAGCGTCGAGGTTGCCCCCAGCCCCAAGACGGCCCTCGCCTGGGCCCGGAAGGACGGTCAGCCCACCCTCGTCTGCGGGTCCTTTTACTTGGTCGGTGAAATCCTGAACGCCCTGGGTTAGTTCTCGCGGGTGAACTGGAGCAGTTCGGCTTCCTTGGCGGCGTCGATGAGGCCCATCTCCCGGGCCACCTGGAAGAACTCCTCGATCTGGGCGAAGGCGTGAAGCTTCACGCCCACGGCGTCCATGTCCCGGCGGCCCTGGACTCCCCGTTCCAGGAGGACCACCAGGTCGGTGACCACCAGACCTTCGCCCCGGAGCACCTCGATGGCCTCAAGCTTGCTCTTGCCCGTGGTGATCAGGTCATCGAGGAGGAGCACCTTCTCACCCGACTTCCACTCGCCTTCGATGTTGTTGCCGGTACCGTGGGCCTTCGGGGGGATCCGGGGGTAAATCATAGGCACCCCCGTTTCGAGGCTGGCGGCGCTGACCAACGGGAGGGCCGCCACGGGAATGCCCGCCACCCTCTTGAACTCCAGGTCGCGCATCATCTGTGCGTACGCTTTGCCAGCCAGCCTCAGCACCTTCGGATCGCTGCCCACCCGGCGCAGGTCGACGTAGAAGGGACTCTTGAGGCCCGACTTGAGGACGAACTCGCCCAGCTTGAAGCACTCGGTACGGATCAGGCCCTCGAGGACCCGGCGTTTGAGCTTGGTGAGGGCCGGGGAGTTGGTCTGCCTCTCGGCAAGGACCTTGGTCCGGGCGGCGTTGATCTGGTCCCGGAGGTCCTGGGCCTTGGCGGCCGGGTCCTTCGCCTGGGCCAGTTCGCGGGAGACGGCCGTCAGGATGCCCAGGCCGTCGGCCCGGAGGCCGGCGCCGATGGCCCCCGCCATCGTCCCCCCTTGGGCCCCAATGCCCGGGGCCAGGAACCACGTCTCGGGCAGGGCGTCACGCAGCAGGCCCAGGGCCTTCTCGTCGTTCCCCGCCACCACCAGACCCACCCGGCGTCCCCATCCCGCGGCCACCCGGGCCGCCTTCAGGTAGAGGGGAGCCTTCTTGTACTTCAGGTCCTGGAGCTCCACGGCCGAGGGATTCGACGTCCGCGCCAGGGCAAAGACGGCCTTCCCCGGGTGCTTGAGGAAGGGATCGATGCTGTCCCGGCCCATCCAGGGGGCCACGGTCACACACCCTACCGACGGGTGGCGGAAGCTTGCCGTCGCGTAGGCTTCGGCCGTGGGTCCGATGTCCCCCCGCTTGGCGTCGAGGATGACCGGAGTGGCATCGGTAATGAGGTCAAGAGTCTCCTCCAGGGCCAGCAAGCCCTCGGCGCCCCAGGCCTCGTAGAAGGCGATGTTCGGCTTGTAGGCCGCCGCGAAGGGCATGGTGGCCTCGATCAGGGCGCGGTTGGCGGCGACGATCTTCTGCCGCGCTTCGACGGGGTTCTGGGCATCGACTCTCGGGTCGAGACCAACGCAAAGCAGGCTGTTCTTGTTGCGGCACGAAGCCTCGAGCACTTCGAAAAATTCCATGGACAAACTCCCCCAAAAGACTCTCTTTCCTGGCCGCCGAGGATACTAGGCGGAGCGAAAAAAATCCACACCCTTGCCCCGGATGGGCGGGGGCGCTACCTTAGGGACATGCTTGATTTTACCGTTGAGAATCACGGGGGCCAGGGGATCCTCCGGGCCGCCCTCGAAGGGGTTCCTGTGGGGGAGATCGATTTTGTCCGGCTCCCCGGCGGGGTGGCCGACATTCATCACACCGGTGTCGACCCCCAATTTGAGGGCCGGGGCTTCGGCAAGGAGCTGGTGGCCGCCGCGGTGAACCTGGCGCGACAGGAGGGGTGGAAGCTCCGGGCGTCTTGCCCCTATGCCGCCAAGGTTCTGGCCCGGAATCCCGACTACCAAGACGTTCGCGAGGATACCCCGCCGGCGACCTGAGGGACGAAAATCCGCTGGCCTCTGTTGACAGTCCCCGGGGTTTCTGGTAACTTTGGTCCTCGTTGCGGGCTATAGCGCAGGGGTTTAGCGCACTAGTCTGGGGGACTAGGGGTCGGCGGTTCAAATCCGCCTAGCCCGACTGTAACAAAGCGGCATCTTCTTGTCTGGCAAGGAGATGCCGCTTTTCTTTTTCTGAGAAGACGGCCGCATTCCTGCCCTGTAAACATTTGTGTAAACAATTGGGGCCAAAAATGCGCTACCGGGAACCCTTTGTTCTGTTCAGAAAACGTCTTTCATCGGGCAGTCGGATTTACTACTACGCTGTCTGGGATGACCTAGGCCGACGCCGACAGTTCTCGACCGGGGAGAAGACCAAGGCCCTCGCCCAGAAGAGCTGCCTTGAGCTGTACAGAAAGAACCAGCTGATCCCGGCCGGGCCGCGCCTTCTTCAAACTTTCGCCGAAAATTGGTTCGTCTACGACAGTTGTCCTTATATCCAGGCCAAGCTGCTTCGCGGGTTCTCGTATAGCCGAACCAATGCGGACAATCAACGCGGCTATCTCGATCAGCACATTCTGCCCAAGTTCGGAAGAATGCGGATGGACTCGATCAAGGTTGCCCAGGTCGAGGACTGGATCCTTGAGCTCAAACGGAAGGGCCTGTCGAACAACTCGGTCAACCATATCCTGGCCACCTTCAAGATTCTCTTCAATGAAGCCGACCGGCTGGGCTATCTGCAGAACAATCCTGCCAGGGCCGTAAAAAACCTCGCCCACAACAGCCGACCCAAGGGATTCCTGGAAGATGACGAAGTCGAGCGTCTTTTTTGTATGGCCACTTGGGAGAAGACTTGGTCGGGCCAATGGCTCCACTACGCTTTCAACCTGACAGCTTGTCAGACCGGAATGCGCTTTGGCGAGATCCAAGGTCTTCAGAAGGACTGTCTGTTTGAAGACCACATCAAAGTCATGCGTTCCTGGGATCGAAATCATGGGATAAAGGGCACGAAGACCAATGAGACGAGATTCATACCGATTGAACCCAAACTTTACTCGACACTGGCAGCCTTGGCAGAAATGGCGAAACTGGGACCATACCTTTTTTCGGCATCCGAGGGAACGCAGCCCGTCGATCACAAAGCGGTCGAGAAGTGGTACAAACGG
>JAHFSN010000278.1 GCA_023265735.1 Spirochaetaceae bacterium
CTGAGCCGCCCCTCGGGTACCTTGCCGGCAGCGGTCCGGTCCGGGGCCGATTCGAGGCCGTGGTCCAGGGCGTTGCGGATCAGATGCATAAGGGGTTCCTCGAGCACCGCGATCAGGGTTCGGTCGAGTTCGAGGTCCATCCCCGAGAGGGAGACCTCCACCTGTTTGCCGAGGTCCCGGGCGAGGTCCCGGGCTCCCCTCTTCAGCCTCACCATCAGGTCACCCAGGGGCTCGGTTCGCAGCCGGAGCGCCGACTGCTGGAGGGCCCTCCCCAGTTTGCGGACCGAAGCGAACCGGTTTGAAGTCTCGTCCTCGTGGGCGATGAGCAGCTCCCCAATCTGTGAGATGAGGGCGTCGATCTTCGAAGCGGGGACCCGGAGCACCTCTTCGGACGGGTGGTCGGTCTTTTGGCCCCGCAACCCGAGGGCGCGGTTCAGGTCGTCGATGCCCCCCAACACCCGGTCGGCGACGGTTCCACTCCAGGCCAGGGAGCCCGACCGAAGGGACTCGAGGAGCTCTTCAGTTCGGTGGGCCAGGGCGCTCAGGTCGTCGCGGTGGAGGAACCCCGCCTCGCCCTTGATGGTGTGGAAGACCCGGAATAGTTCTCCGACCAGCTCCGGATCCTCCGAAGTCTCCAGCAGGAGGGTGATCTCCTCGGCCCGGACCAGCCGGTTGCGGGTTTCGCTGACAAACATCGGGCCGTGCTGCTCCCAGAGGTCGTCCTTCGGGGCAGGATGGGCCGGGGCCAAGGTCTCCAGCTCCCGTCCCAGCCAGTCGGCCAGCCCCTCAAGGGCACCGTCTTGGAGCGCCTGAGACAATTGGCGCGAGAGTCCGCGGACCGATTCCCGCCGGGCTTCCGGAACTTGCGATTCCAGCTGGCCGAGCAGGGGAATCCACGTGGCGGCGGTGAGAAAGTCGCCTTCTTCGTAGTCATGGAGAGAGGAAACGAGATTTTCCCAAGCGGGCGAAACGGTTATCACAGACGACCTCCGGGCAGCCCTGACTAGGCAAGGGCCGTGCCAGAGGTCGACCATTATCCTATTTCCATTGCTGAGAACAATTTATCTTGTTAATCCATGGAAATAGAACTTTCAGAGGTGTGAACATATGCACAGCCTAGGTCCGGAAGAGAACAGGAGAGCGGCGCCTCGGTGATCCCACGGCGGGGCGGGGGTATTCGGGGGATTGACCGGGCCTTTCCTCTGCGGACCAAGCCCCGGGGACTAGACATTTTTGTGAATTTGATGCGCGTAAGGTTCAACAAATCATTGACCTTTAGGCGGTTGCGCATTATGTTGGGGGCCCACGTGTCGATTTGTGCGCGCCGCGACCTCCTTCTCAAAGGAACTATTTCATGGGTATTTTCCAATCTACGCAGTGGGCTCTTATCCTCGGCGCTTCCAGTGGCTTCGGCCTCGCAACAGCCAAGCGCCTTGCCGCCCAAGGCCTTTCGGTCTGCCTCGTTCATCGAGACCGACGGGGCGCCATGGAGCGCATCGAAAAGGAATTCGACGAGATCCGGGCCCACGGCCACGGTTTCCTCACCTTTAACCTCGACGCCCTGAGTCCCGACGGCATCGCCGAAACCCTGAATGGCCTGAAGGCAGCCGGTGCCGAAGGCCATCTGCGTGTCCTCGTCCACTCCATTGCTTTTGGAAACCTGAAGCCCATCGTCCCTGTCAAGGACGAGGCCCTCAAGGCGGTCTACGGCGAGGCTCTCATCGAAGACGAGGACATGGCCCGAACGGTGTACAGCATGGGAACAAGCCTGCTCACCTGGGTTCAAGCGGCGTTCCGCGCCGGACTTTTCGCCTCCGACGCCCGGGTCTTTGGCCTGACCAGCGAAGGCAATGAAGTCGCCTGGAGGGGCTACGCCGCGGTCAGCGCGGCCAAGACGGCCCTGGAAGCCGTGAGCCGGTCCATCGCCGTGGAGTTCGCCCCCTACGGCATCCGAAGCAACATTATCCAGGCCGGGGTCACCGATACGCCGGCCCTGAACGCTATCCCCGGTTCCGCCGCCATGAAGGAATTCGCCAAATCCCGCAACCCCTTCGGGCGCCTGACCGTGCCGGATGATGTGGCGGGGGTGATTGCGCTTCTGAGCCAGGACTCGGCCGCCTGGGTCAACGGGACCATCATCCGCGTGGATGGGGGCGAGCGGATTGCCGGCTGACTTCGGGCTCCAGATTCTGGGTCTCGGGCATTGGCATCCTTCCACCGTCATCGACAATGCTTTCCTCGAAGAATTGGGTCTCGAAACAACCAATGAGTGGATCATCGAACGGACGGGAATTCGAACCAGACGCACCGTTCTGAGCCTCGACTACCTGCGCCAGACCAAGAACGCCGATCCTCGGTTGGCCCACGAGGCCGCCTCGGTCACCAACGCCGAAGCCGGGGCCGCCGCCGCCAAGGTCGCCCTCGACCGGGCGGGGCTCACGCCGGCCGACATCGGTCTGGTCCTGGCCGGGGGCTGTTCACCCCAGCACACCATCCCCGCCGAGGCCTGCACCATCGCTGCGGCCCTGGGCATCGAAGCCACCGCCTACGATATCGGTTCGGCCTGTTCCAGCTTTGCGGCCCAACTCAACACCCTGTGGAACACCCGGCCCGCCGCCCTTCCCGATCACATCCTCGTGGTCAACGTGGAAAACACCACCAAGACCGTCGACTACCGCGACCGCGGCACGGCCGTCCTTTGGGGCGACGGCGCCTCGGCCGCCGTCCTCTCTCCCCGAAAGCCGGGGAGGTTGGAAGTGCTGGGCACGGTGCTCCATTCGGACCCGTCGGGCTGGGACAAGGTGGCCATCCCCACGGGGTTCCACTTCAGACAGCAAGGTTCGGCGGTCCAGAGCTTTGCCATCCGCAAAAGCGGAGAAACCTGGAAAGAAATTTCGAGTCTGATGGGTTCCTCGAACCCGTACTTTATCGGCCACCAAGCCAACCTGCTCATGCTCAACTCGGTCTGCGAGCGGGCTCAGATTCCCGCCAACCGGCACCTGTCCAACGTCGAAGAGTTCGGCAACTGCGGAGCTGCCGGGGCCCCTTCGGTCCTGTCCCAGAACTGGGACCGGTTCGAAACCGGGGACGAAATCGGGATGGTGGTCGTGGGTTCCGGCCTGACCTGGGGCGGGATAGCCCTGAGGGCTCGGTAACCGATGCCGCTCCGGAGGATGAATTGACCTACGCTGACTATCTCAAGAGCACACAACTCAACAAGGCCGAATTGCTCGGTCTGGCCTGGGGAACCCTGGTGGACGACCCGCCGGAGGGCGGTTTTGCCGCCCTCCCGGCCCCGCCCATGCTGATGATGGACCGAATCACTGAAATCAGCCACAACGGCAACAGAGGACGGATCGTGGCCGAACAAGACGTCCTCCTCGACGCCTGGTTCTTCCAATGCCACTTCCGCAACGACCCCGTGCAGCCGGGCTGCCTGGGTGTCGACGCCGTGTGGCAGCTGATCGGCCTCTACGCGGGCCTCCGCGGTGCCCGGGGCGCCGGCCGGGCCCTGGGGGTAGGAGCTGTGGAATTCCGCGGCCAGATCCGCCCCCATAACAAGGTCGTCCGCTACGAAGTCGATATCCGCCGGTACGCCGAGCTTCCCTCGTCGGGGAGCGCCCTGGCCATCGGCAACGCCACCGTCTCGGTGGACGGCGAGGCCATCTACACGCTGACCGACGCCAAGGTTGGCATCTTCCTTGACATCCGCTACGGCGACTATCCCCGGGAATCGGAAAACTCCCGGGGCGGAGTGATGCAGCGATGAGCGACACCCCCCTCGTGGCCGTGGTCACCGGCGGAGCCACCGGCATCGGGGCCGCGTGCAGCCGTATCCTGGCCCAGGCCGGCTTCAAGGTCGGCATCCATTATCATTCCAGCGCCGACGCCGCCCAGGCCCTGTCGGCCGAACTACCGGGCAGCTTCCTCGTCCAGGCCGACGTGTCCACCGAAGGCGGCGTGGACGCCTTGGTCGCCGCCGTGAAGGACCAGGGTCCCCTGGCTGTCCTCGTCAACAACGCCGGCGTGGCCCTCGACGCCCCCCTGTTCTCGGCCAAGATCGAAGACTTCGACACCACCATCGCCACGAATATGCGCAGTGT
>JAHFSN010000279.1 GCA_023265735.1 Spirochaetaceae bacterium
GGCCTCGACCTTGACCGACACCTTCACAGCGTCTTCGTCACCGACCTCGGTGGGGACGAGCAGATGGACTAACGACTCAATGTAGTCCCCCAGATCAAGGGTCTCGGACTCCACCTTGCCAAAGAGTTTGTCGTGGACGAGGGCCATGGATAGGACCCTCGACCGGAGGGTAGCCAGAGCCTCCCGGGCCTCGGGGGTCCGGAGCCTTTTGGCCTGGAGCGATACGAGACCCGCCACCATCTGGAGATTGTTGCGGACCCGGTGATGAATCTCCATGAGAAGAAGATCCTTCTGGACCACCAGATTCTCGACCTCGGAGAAGGCCGAAGTGAGCCGGCGAAAATCGATCCAAACCAGAGTCAGGACGAAAACGAGGAACCCCCAGGTGCCCAGGTTCCCGGTGTTCCACAGGAAGGACGAATAGAACACGTCGTTGATGATGCTCAGGGCCAAGACCAGGGCCGCTGCCGCCAAGAGGACGGCCGTTCGGTCACGTCGCCGCCTCACCTGGTTCCAGAAGGCCCTGAGGTAGACCAGGATGACGGCTCCGGCAAAGACGTAGAAGCCGTTGATGGTTCGGGTAAGCAGGTCGAGGGGAAGGACGAAGGGGAGGGCCACGAAGACGAGAGACGAGAGGAGGAGCCCCCTGGCCAGCCTTTTCGAGAGGAAGTGGGGCATCAGCGAAGGGAAGAGGGCCGTCGCCACGGGAAAGGCCGCAAAGACCGAGAGGTACTCGGCCCGGATCACCAGTTCGAAGGGAATGGAGGGCCAGAACCTGGTGAGAATGTAGTCGCCCGTCACGAGGACCCGGACCGCCAGCATGAAGGCGATCAGTCCGCTGTAAAGGAAGGAGGTCTCCCGGACCCGAAGGAGGAAGAGGATGATGAGGATGATGCCCACGGAGCCCAGGGCGACGCTTTGCCCCAGGGCCACCGAGAAGGTATTGAGAACGCCGGTCTCCACAAAGTCGGCCCGGCCCAATTCGAGGGGATACCAGAGTCCCCCCACCCGGTAGGTATGGTTGGAAACACGCACCGTCAGCTCCAGGGGCCCCTGAACCTCGGGGAGGCGCACCGAACCAGGCCGGTAGGCGGCCTGGGAACCTTCGGGCGTCAGGGAAGGGACTCCCACCTGGACGAGGGCCTGTCCCTGGGCTTCCAAACGAAAGGCCGTCGAGGCCGATAGGAACCGGATCGCCAGGGCCGGAGTGACCTGGGGGAGGAGGACCGTCAGGTGGTAGGTCCCCGCCCCGTGCCCCGCCTGTCCTCCGGCCTCGGTGTCCTTCCAAAGGTCGGGAACCACCCGAACCTGCCGGTGCCCTTGGGAAAGTTGGGACCAATCGGAGGTCAGGTCCTGGGCCACAAAGTCCCACTCTCCGTTGAGGGGGATGGTGGCGGCCCGGGAGAAATCGAAGGACCTCAGGTCCAGGACGCCCCCCTTGGCGACCCAGGGACCAGGTTGGCTCGCAAAGCAACTGACGAAAAGGAGGGGGAACGTGAGGATTCCAAGGAACCGCAGGCCGGGCATACCCTTCATAGTATGCCCCTCCTCGCCGAAATCCCAGGTCGAGAGGGGGACAAATCCCCGTTTTTCTGGAGAATTTGGATGATTACGCTCTACTGGAGTCCGACGGCCCCGAGCCAAGTCGACGCCAGCAACGCGTGGCCCGCTGGCGTGGGATGGCATCCATCGAGGGTCCACTGCACCTCGGGACTCTCGTTCAAGGCACGCTGAAAGGCCTCCCGGGCCGGAACGTAGATGGCCCCCGCCTCCCGGGCCAGGGCCCGGACAAAGGCCGCCCTCTGGTCGAGGTGGGCTGCCAGTTCCTCGTCCCGTTCGTTCTCGATGGTGGTGGGACTCATAAGGACGAGCCGGTCCACGGGTCCCGCCTGGTCGAGTAGCCGGCGGTAGTTCTCCTCAAACAGGGCCTGGGGCACGAACGTCTGTCCGTTCCATTCGTCCCGTAGGCGCCACACATCGTTGACCCCCACCATGATCGAGAGCACCGTGGGGCGAAGATCGAGGCAATCGGGCTTCCAACGGGCCAGCAGTTCCACGGTTCTGTCCCCCCCAACGCCCCGGTTGAAGAGCCGGTATTTCACCCCGGGGTACCGGGCCTGAAGCCAGCCTCGGATGAGGGAGACGTACCCGCTGCCCAGGCCGTCCGCCGTGGTGTCGCGGCCCGTGTCGGTAATGCTGTCCCCTTGGAACACCAGGACGTCGCCGTCTTGCAGAAAATTGGTCATCATTTTCTCCTCAGCCCTCGAGTTCGGCCCACCGGGCGTAGGCCGCCTCCAGCTCCTGGTCGAGGGTGGCCAGGCGGTCGGTGGTCTCTTTGACCCGGGGCCCCGCGTCGCGGTAGAAGGCCGGGTCGGCCATGGCCGCGTGGAGGGTGACCCGCTCGGCCTCCAGGGCCTCGATGCGGCCTGGGAGGGCTTCCAGTTCCCGCTCGTCCTTGAAACTGCGCTTCTTAGGCCGTGGAGGGGCGGCTTCCGTTCGACCAGGGGCGTCCTTGGCTTCCTTGACCGTGTCGGCCTTTTCCCTCTCCTGGCGGGCCGCCCAGTCGCTCCAGCCGCCCGGCGTCTCCTCGACGGTGCCGTCACCGGCCAGGTACCAGGTGCTCGTCACCACGTTGTCGAGGAACTCCCGGTCGTGGCTGACCAGGAAGAGGGTGCCCGAGAACTCCGTCAGCAGGTCTTCGAGGAGGTCGAGGGTCTCGGCGTCGAGGTCGTTGGTGGGCTCGTCGAGGACCAAGAGGTTGCCCGGGCGCGTGAACAGCTTGGCCAGCAGGAGTCGATTGCGTTCCCCGCCCGAGAGGATGGACACGGGGACCCGGGACCGTTCGGGGGTGAACAGGAAGCGGTCGAGGTACCCCAGGAGGTGTTCGTGCTTCCCTCCGATTTCCACCGTGTCGTAGCCGCCCCCCACGTTCTCGGCCACCGACCTGGTCGGGTCGAGCTGGGCCCGGAGCTGGTCGAAATAGAGGATCTGCAGGTTCGTGCCCAGGGTCAACGTGCCAGCGGTGGGGGCCAATTGTCCCAGAACCAGCTTGAGAAGGGTGGTCTTACCGCTTCCGTTGCGGCCGATCACGCCCACCCTCTCCCGGCGCATGACCGCCCGGGTGAAGCCTTGGATGAGGGACCTGTCCCCGTAGCCGAAGGCCAGGTCCTTGGCGTCAAGGACGAGCTCCCCGGACCGGGCAGCTTCCTGCAGGGTGAGCTTCGCCGTCCCCAGGGACTGGCGGCGCTCCTGCCACTGGCGGCGCATGGCGATGAGGGCCTTCACGCGGCCTTCGTTGCGCTTGAGCCGGGCCTTTACTCCCCGGCGAACCCACACCTCTTCCTGGGCCAGCTTCTTGGCAAATTCGGCTTCCCGGCGCCGCTCGGCCTCGAGGACGTCATCGCGCCGTTCGAGAAACTGGTCCCATCCGCAGGCGAAGCTGATGAGCCGGCCCCGGTCGACTTCGGACACCCTGGTGGCCAGCACCCGGGCAAATCTGCGGTCGTGGGTCACGAAGACCAGGGCCCCGGCACGCCGCGGCAATTCGTCCTCCAGCCAGGAGATGGTCTCGATATCGAGGTGGTTGGTCGGTTCGTCAAGGAGGAGGAGGTCCGGTTCGCAGGCCAGGGCCCCGGCCAGGAGGGTCCGGCGGCGGTTGCCCCCGGAAAGCTCGTCGAATTGGGCGTCGGGGTCGACGTCGAGCCGCGACAGGAATCGTCGGGCCCGCTGCTCCTGCTCGGTGGCTTCGTGGGCCGCCGGGAAGACCTGGAGGGCCGTCTGGAGGGCCGTGGTGCCCGCCGCCACCGTGGGGAGCTCCTGGTCCAGCCCGGCCACCCGCAGGCCCTGCTGACGGTTCACTTCGCCGCGGTCGGGGAGGATGCGCCCGGCCATGAGCCCCAGGAGGGTGCTCTTTCCCGCGCCGTTGCGCCCCACGAGGCAGAGCCTGTCGCCCTGTTCAATCTGAAGTCCCACCCCGGTGAACAGCTGTGCTCCGCCGATGGTGTAGTGAAGATCCTGCAGTCCAAGGAGCGCCATGGCGGGATTATAGCGGAAGGGCCAGCGTTGGTCAGCCGAACCGGCGGCGATATTC
>JAHFSN010000280.1 GCA_023265735.1 Spirochaetaceae bacterium
TTGGAAGACGCCGTAGGGCAGGGTCATCAGCCGCCGGGCCACCACGTCGGGCTCTGATAACGGGACGATCCGGAACGACACGTCGTTTTGCCTCCGGTTGAGGCTGACCAGCCTATGGTCGGTCAGGACCTCCAGGGTGACCCGGGGATGGTCCCGGGCAAACTCGGCCAGGACGGGAGGGAGAACCCGGTTCCCAAACCAGTCCGAAGCTCCCACCTTGAGCCGCCCCTCCCACTCCGTCGGGGACTGGGCCCGACGCTCGATGCCCAGGGCCTCCCGCTCCATCCGTTCGGCCCGGCCCAGGAGCCGGGTTCCTTCTTCGGTGAGGACCAGACCTCCGGGGGTGCGCTGGACGAGGGTCCGGCCGAGGCTCCGTTCCAGGACCCCGAGGCGACGGCCCACCGTGGGCTGGCTCAAGCCGAGCTTCCGAGACGCTGCGCTCAGGGAACCCTGCCGGGCAATGGCAAGGAAAATCTTCACGTCGCTCCATTCCATAGTTGCCTCTCCAAATACGCATAGCGGCGATGCACATTTATGGCTACCCGACCGGGGGGAGTTTTGGGAAATTCGGGACGAGGAGACGACGATGAATGACAAAACGATGCGGGCCGCCCTGGTGACCCAGCCGGACGGCCCCTTCCAGACGGTGGCGTTGCCCCGGCCCGTGGTCCGGGAAGGCGAGGTTCTGGTGCGAGTTCTGGCCAGCGCCCTCAATCCCCTTGACGGCAAGGTTCACACGGGCCAGGCTCCCCACGCCAGGCAGCCCCTCCCGGCGGTCTTGGGCATCGAAATGGCGGGGGTCGTGGAGGCCGTGGGTCCCGGGGCCCCCTGGGTCCCCGGGGACAGAGTGATGGGGATGGTGGGCGGCGTGGGCGGCCGTCAGGGGACCCTGGCCGAGTTCGTGGCCGTGGACGCCCGCCTGCTCGCCCCGCTGCCCCGGGGCTGGGCCCCCCGGGAGGCGGCAACCCTGCCCCTGGCCTTCATCACCGCCTGGGAAGGGCTGGTGGACCGGGCCCGCATTCAGGCAGGTCAAACCGTCCTCGTCCAGGCGGGGGCCGGAGGGGTGGGGGCGTTCGCGGTTCAGCTCGCCTTGGCCCAGGGCGCCGTGGTCTGGGCCACCGGCAGACCCGCCCACCGAGCCCTCATCGAAGGCCTGGGAGCCCGGTTCCTTCCCCTGGATCAACCGGGAGCCACCAAGGGCATCGGCTTTGATATCGTGTTCGACACCCTGGGAGGAGCCTTCCTCGACCAATCCTTTCAGCTCGTGAATCCCTTCGGCCACGTGGTCAGCTGCCTCGGGTGGGGTACCCACTCGCTCGCGCCCCTTTCGTTCAAGGGAGCCACCTATTCGGGGGTATTTACCCTGGAACCTCTCTTGTCGGGCCGGAATCTGGAGTCCATGGGTGCTATCTTGGGCCACGCGGCCCGGCTGGCCGAAGGGAAGGCCCTGCGGCCGAGGCTGGCCCCCCAGCGGTTTGGCCTGGACACGGTCAACGATGCCTTCGCCCTCCTGAACGCCCACACCGGATCGGGCCGGGTGGTCGTGGACATCGGCTGATCCGCCGCCGCAGCGAAACCCAGAGGAGCACCTATGGCCCAAGATCACTACGACGACATCATTATCGGAGGAGGGAAGGCCGGCAAGACCCTGGCCCCGGCCCTGGTGGCGGCGGGACGCCGGACCGCCCTCGTGGAGCTGGCCCCGGAACGGATTGGGGGCAGCTGCATCAATGTTGCCTGCATCCCCACCAAGACCCTTTTAGCCAGCGCGGAGACCGCCCGGGTCGTCCGGCACGCGGCCGCGTACGGCATCGGGGCCGGCCCCACGACGGTCGACGCATCGCAGGTGGGCGCCCGCAAACGCGCCGTGGTCGAGGCCATGCGGGTCGCCAACCGCGACATCCTCGACCGCAGCTTGGGAGCCGACCTGATCTTTGGCGAGGCCCGGTTCACCGGCCCCAAGGCCGTCGAAGTCTGGGCCGCCGAGGGCCTAAGAACCCTCACCGCCGACCGGGTCTTCATCAACACGGGCACCCGTCCTTCGGTCCCCGAGGTCGAGGGCCTCGCGCGGTCGGGCTATCTGACCAGCGAAACCCTCCTCGACCTCCAGGAGCTTCCTGAACACCTGGTGGTGATCGGGGGGGGATTCATTGCCCTCGAGTTTGCCTACCTCTACCGTCAACTGGGGTCCCGAGTCACCCTGTTGGTCCGGGGGAGCCAGGTGCTTCCCCGGGTCGATGGGGAACTGGCCGCCCGGGTGCTGGCCCACCTGAAGGACGAGGGCATCGACGTTCACCTGCGCGCGGCAGTCCACCGGGTGAACCCAGGACCCGTGGTCCAGTGGGAGGGGCCTGGGGGCGGGTCCCTGGAGGCCTCGCATCTGCTCGTCGCCACGGGAAGGGTGCCCAACACCGAGGCCCTTTCCCTGGACGCCGCCGGGGTCCAGACCGACTCCCGGGGCTTCATCGTCGTGAACCATCGCCTGGAGACCAGCGTGCCGTCGATCTGGGCCCTGGGCGACGTGAACGGGGGCCCCCAGTTCACCCACGCCGCCCTCGACGACTTCCGCATCGTGAAGGCCAACCTGATCGACGGCGGTGACCGGTCCACTCGGGACCGCCTGGTCCCCTCGTGCCTCTTTCTGGAGCCCGAGCTGGCCCACGTCGGTCTGCCCGAAGATCAGGTCCGTGCTTCGGGGCGGCCCTATCTCGTGGCCCGGCTGGAGGCGTCCCAGATTCCCCGGGCGAAGACCCTGGGCCGGACCGAAGGACTGCTCAAGGCCCTCGTGGGGGCCGACGACCGCATCCTCGGGTGCACCCTCTTCTGCCACGGCGCGGGGGAAATGATCTCGACGGTCCAGCTGGCCATGACCGCCGGATTGCCGTACACGGCGCTCCGGGACGCGGTGCTGACCCATCCGACCATGACCGAGGGCCTGAACCTCCTCTTCGGCCGCCTCACGCTTCCCGACCCGCGGGGGGACGAGGGTTCGGCGGGGAGATGACATGAGCTCTTGGGCGTTTTATGAGGAAATGCGGAGGGCTCATGAGGACGCCGTGCGAGGGTGTCAGTTCGAACGGGCTTCTCCCGAGAATCTGGATCCCGCCGGCCCCAACCGGGGCTACGTTCTGCGCATCGATGTTTCCCAGTTCTTTCCTCAGTACGAAGAACTGGTTTCTCGCTTCGTGGACCTAGAACCCGACCAGTACTACTTCCCCCGGTCCGACCTTCACATCACGGTGTTTGAGTTTGTGTCCGCTCGGCCGGACTATCTGGCCCATGAACCCCATCTGGAGATCTTCCGGGCGGTTTGTCAGAAGGTGCTGGCCAATTGGGGGAGCTTCGAAATCTCCCTCCGGGGGACCGTCTTTACCCGAACCTCGGGTATTGTTGCCGGGATCGACAACGACCGGTTGATCGAAATACGAAGCGAGCTTCGGAGCGAACTCCACAGTCGCGGGGTCCAGCCCCTGGAACGGTATGAGTCCCGAAGTGCCCACGTCTCTTTCATGGCCTTCCGAGAATCCCTCCGGTCACCGGAAAAATTCCTCGCCCTGGTCGAGGCGACGAAGGACCTCGATCTGGGCCGAATCCACGTTTCCGAAATGGAGCTTGTGGAGCAGGACTGGTTCAGCCGGGCCGCGAACCGCCGAACCCTGGGGACGTATCGCCTGGGCTCCGTCTGAACGATCCTCCTCCGAGAGACAGATATTCCGCCCTTTCTTCTCAGAAAATTTGACACGACGTGGAGCGATTCTAAACTAAAGGCAGTGGTCGGGTCTTCAGGCCCAACCGGAACCCTGAGGAGGCGTTTTCCATGGCTCTGTCTTTTCGTATCCAAACCCGTCTGACAGGGTTCGGGCTCCTCAGCCTAGCGTTGGTGGGCGTCGTGTCTTTTGCGGGGTTTCTGGTGACGACCCAGTACCCGGCCGAGATCTCCGACCTGGTCAGTACCGCCACGGCCCTGCGCAATTCCATGGAGGGCGACATGATGCACGACGCCCTGAGGGCCGACGTGCTTTCGGCCCTGGGCGCCGGGGAGTCCGCCAACGAATCGGCCAAGGCCTCGGCC
>JAHFSN010000281.1 GCA_023265735.1 Spirochaetaceae bacterium
GGGGTCGAGCTCGGGCGAGAGGGTGAAGACCCTGACCGACCGTTTGGCCGAGTACCAAACCGAGGTCACCCGGCTGTCCGGCAAGCTGTCGTACAATGAAGCGGCGGTGAAGGCTGCTGCCTACGTCTGGCAGGACCCCGCCGACCTCAGGAAGCAGGCCGAGCCCTGGGATGGGGCGACGGCGACTTGGGCCGACCTCCAAGCCCGCATCCTTTCCGACACCGCCTACCTGGCCGACACGAGCGGCCTCGTCCTCGACCCCGACCTGGACAGCTACTACCTCATGCTGTCCCTGTACCAATCCATCCCGCAGCTGACCAAGGGCGTTTTGGACGCCCAGCGCGTCGTGGACGCGGCGGGGGCCAAGCTGTCGGATCAGAACAAGCTCGACCTCTACTTCCAGCTCCAGAACCTGGCCCAACTGATCGGGCGTCTGGTTGACCAGCTCGAGAGGTCCACCGGCGCGGTGGCCCAGGCCTACGGCCCCGTCCCCGGGTACCTGGAATCCACCAAGCAGCTGAGCGAGGCCCTCAAACGGACCTCCACGAACCTCACTTCCCTGGGCAGCGAGTGGACGCTTCAGGGCCGGGACACCCGGGCCGGACTCTCCCAGTCTCTGGAGAATTTGCTCAGCACCCTCAACGACTTCCAGGGGGTGGGCTTCAAGGCCTTCGACGTCATGCTCGACGCCCGGATAGCGTTCTTTGCCGCCAACCTCGCCGTATCCTTCGTCATTGCGGTGGCGGGTCTCCTCCTGGGCAGTATCATCCTGCTCTTCGTCCTCAGGGGCGTGGGGCGGCGGGTCACCCTGCTGATGTCTTCCCTGGAACACTTGGCCGACGGAGACCTCACTCGGGGTCTGCCTCCCCTCCTCGCCCGGTCGAAGGACGAGCTGGGCGTGGTGGCTCAATCCATCGAGCAGCTCCGCAACGAGTTGCGGACCGAGGTGAAGAAGATCGACGACAGCGCCAAAACCCTGGAGAACGTGGGGGGCCGTCTGGAGACTGTCATCACCGGGGTGTCTTCTGCGGGGGATTCCATCGGTGAGGCCGTCGAGGAGGTGAACCGCCAGGCCCTCAACCAGAGCGCCAGCGTCACCGAAGCCTCGGCCACCATCGCCCAGATCGTCCACGGGTTTGAGGAACTGCTCCACGATATCGAGGGGCAGGCGGCGGCCCTGGCCCAGTCGTCGGCGGCCATCGAGCAGATGGTCTCGAACATCCACTCGGTGACGGGGAATGTGGAGAAGATGGGCGAGGAGTTTACAGGCCTGGTCACGGCTTCGGAGAACGGCAAGGGTAAGCTCTCCGCGGTCAACGAAAAGGTGTTGGTGTTCCAAAGCCGCGGACAAAAGCTTCTCGAGGCCAACTCGGTGATCAAGGCCATTGCGGCCCAGACCAACCTTCTGGCCATGAACGCGGCCATCGAGGCCGCCCACGCCGGTCAAGCGGGACGAGGGTTCGCCGTGGTGGCCGACGAGATCCGAAAGCTGGCCGAGCAGGCCTCGAACCAGTCCACAGAGATCAGCAAGGATATCGGCCTCATTCTCCAAGAAGTCGACGTGGTCGTCTCGTCGACCAAGGAATCCGAAAAGGCCTTCGCCGACATCCTCGAAAAAATCTCAATTCTCCACAGGCTCGAACAGGAGATTCGTCAGTCCATGGTGGAACAGAGCTCGGGTTCCGGCCAGGTCCTCGACGCCATCGTCGAGATCAACAACGTCACCATCAAGGTGAAGGACAGGGCCGCCGAGATCACCGAGGGGAGCCGTACGATCCGAACGGAGATGGAAAACCTCGCGGAGGTGAGCGAAACCCTCAGCGCCAAGATGGTCAGCATCGAGGACAAGACGGAACAGCTGCGCACCAGTTCGGTTCAACTTTTGGAGATCGGACAGCATAACAGTGAACAGATCACCAACCTGGGGTCGGTGGTGAAGACCTTCGTCCTGTAAGTCTACGAGGAAGGGACGCCTCTACTCGAGGTACTGCAGCCCCATCTTCACCAACCGCTCGCCGATGGGCTTCTTCCAGACGATGAGGGCCGCCACGGGGTCCATGCGGCCGACCTTGACCAGACAGGCGCCGTTTTCCAGGAGCAGCTCGTGGTCAAAGGTCACCAAGGCGCACCCGTTCATGGGCGATTCGTCGTGGATGAGGGCCACAAAATCCGGGGTGAAGGGTTCCTCCAGCTGACGGACAGCGATCTGCGCGTAGTCCATGAGGTCGGGGGGAAATCTCACGGGTCGCGGTCGCTCAGAATCCAGGTCGTCGATGATCACGGGAACCTCCATGAGCCTAGTATAGACCTCCGGACTTGACCCGACGAGATCCTCACTCCATCTTTTTTTCATGACGTCGATGGGATGGGACGCTCTGCTGATTCTCGATGGCCTGTTCCTGACAGGGGTGGTGTGGTGGAATCTGCGAGGCCGCCCCGCCCCCAGGAAGAGGACGTCCCCGAAGCCGCCGCCCCCCCTCCTTCCCGACGAGGAAGTCCGGTTCGCCGCCGAAAGCGTCACTCTGTCAGCCGAAGGACGAAGGGTCCTCGGGGGCGTAGCGCATTGGCTGTCCCTGGTTCCCCAGTGGAAAGTCGTGGTGACAGGGTCCGCCGACGATACGGGGCACCCGACCCGAAACCGACGCCTCAGCCGCGGCCGGGCCGAGACCATCCGCCGGTTCCTCGTGGCCCAAGGCGTGGCGGCTTCCCGGGTGGCAGTGGTTGCCCTGGAGCCAGCCCGGGGACTGACCGGGGACGACAGGGCGCGGCTACGACGGGCCACCGTGAAGTGGGAAGAAGCATGAGGACCACCGGTCAGGGAAGGTGGCGCCGTTTCTGGGCCAAGTAGTCCCGCTCGGCGGGAGTAGGAGCCAGGGCTTCGGCCTGGGCATAGGCTTGGGCGGCCTCTGAGGTTCGGCCCAACCGCCCGAGAAAGTCGGCCCGGGCCGCGGGGAGCAGGTGGTAGCTGGCCAGTAAGGGCTCGGACGAGAGGGCGTCGAGGAGGGCCAGGCCCACCAGGGGTCCGTCGGCCAGACCCCGGGCCACGGCGAGGTTCAGACGGACCACCGGGCTGGGGGCCAGGGCCTCCAGGCGGACGTACAGCCCCGCGATCTGACGAAAGTCCGTGTCGTGGGCCCGGGCCGCCTGGGCGTGGCAGCCGGCGATGGCCGCCTGGAGGGTGTACCGACCTGGGTCTCCCTGAAGCCAGGCCTGGTGGAGAAGCCCGGTGGCCTCGGCGATCTGGTCGGCGTTCCACAGGCTCCTGTCCTGGAACTCCAACGAGACGAGGGCGCCGGAGGCGAACCGGGCGGGCCTCCGCGACAGGGTGAAGAGCATGAGAGCCAGGGCGCCCCGGGGCTCGGGTTCGCCGGGCAGGAGCTCCGCCAAGAGCCGGGTCAACCTCACCGCCTCGGGGGCCAGGGTGAACGTCTCGGGTTCGCCGGGTCCCGCGTCGTTGCCGCGGTTGAACAGCAGGTAGAGTACCCCCAGCACCCCGGCCAGCCGATCGACCCGCCAGGGGTCGGGAGGGACGACGAGGGACACACCCGTGTCCTGAAGCTTGGTCTTGGCCCGGGTCAGGCGCCGGGTCATGGTCGCTTCGGACACCAGGAACGCCCGGGCCACCTCGGCGGTGGATAACCCCGCCACGGCCCTCAGGGTCAGGGCCACCTGCCCTTCGAGGGGGAGCGAGGGGTGGCAGCAGGTGAAGATCAGAGCCAGCCGGTCGTCGGGCACCTCGTCCGCGGTCTCGAGCAGCCGCACCTTCTCCGGCCAAGACCGGTGGCGCCGCCACTGGTCGAGGGCCCGGTTCCGGGCGGTCACGGCCAGCCAGGCCGCCGGCTGAGAAGGGACTCCGTCCTGGGGCCAGCGCTCCCAGGCCCGCAGGAACGCGTCTTGAACGCAGTCCTCGGCCAGGGACCAGTCGCCGGTGACCCGGATCAGCCGGCCCACGAGGCGGCTCCATTCGGTGGCCCTGAGGCTGGCCAGAAGTTCGGAGAGGTTCACGAGAACGGCCAGAACCGGCGGACCTCTATCTGCCCGAACCGGGCCGCCGGATGGGTGGACGCCA
>JAHFSN010000282.1:0-2732 GCA_023265735.1 Spirochaetaceae bacterium
CTCGTGAAAGTCCCGCCGGGCCAACAGGACGAACCCGGCCTGTTCCCCCGCGGCGACGACCCGCTCGGTTTGATGGTCCCAGGCTTCGATCACCACGGGTTTCCCCTGGGCCCGCAGCGTGGGGGCCGACGGCTGGGGGATGCTGTTCATGAGGAGCCGGCCTCCCTCTAGGGTAAACCCAGAAAGGGCCTCGAAGAAAAAAAACGGCTGGGGAAAATGGACGAGGACGAAAAAAGCGCTCACGAGGTTGGCGGGGCCGTGGTCCCTCCTCCACGCGGCGATGGCGTTGGGGTCCCCGAGGTCGAGGACCTGCCAGCGGGGACCGTGGATCCTGCCCCGGGCCGCCTCGATCATCCGGGGGCTCACATCGACGCCCCAGAGGGTCACCCGGGAACCCACGCCGGTCTTTTCCACCTTTCTCTGCCACCGCCCCAGGGTCCGACCGTCCCCGCACCCCGCGTCGACGGCCACGACCTGAGAAAACCTCTCGAGCAGCGCGTCGACGTTCCGGGACCAGGTCTCCGATTCGGCACCTCCCATGAAGCTGTCGAGGTGAGGATGGTCCTTGCGGTAGTCTCCCGCGTAGAGGTCGTAGCCTTCGGCGGAGGAGAGGCGTTTCATGGGGGGCTCCGGAACTGGGTTTCCCCGCAGGATAGCGGGTTTCTCTCTCCAAGGATAGGCGTTTCCGGGTGGCGGCGTTGCCGCGGTTTGTCCATACTGTCTCATCATGGAAGAGCACTTTGACGTCTGCACCCCCGGGGGCATCCCCACCGGGCGGTCTGTCCACCGCAGCCAGGCCCACCGCGAAGGGCTGTGGCACCGCAGCTCCCATCTTTGGCTCGTGAACTCCCGGGGGCAGATCCTCCTCCAGAGGCGCCACCCCGCCAAAGAGACCGACCCCGGTCGCTGGGACATTGCGGTGGCCGGCCATCTCTCCGCCGGGCAGACGCCCCTCGACGCGCTGGTCCGCGAAGCCCGCGAAGAGTTGGGGCTGGTCCTCGAACCGGCGCAGCTGACCTTCCTCGAGGCCCGCCCGAAGGAATACCGAGAAGGGGCCTTCCTCGACCGCGAGTGGCAGCACCTCTTCGTCTGCCTGAACGACGTGGACCTGGGCGGCCTCGTCCTCCAGGCGGATGAAGTGGTCGACGTCCGGTGGATGCCGTGGGAGGAGTACCGACGGATTGTCGCCCAGGGACACCCCGACTATGTGGGACGAAAGGAAGACTGGCCCGCCTTCGAGGCTTGGATGAGACAGCGGCTTTCCGCGCTCTAGCCCACCAAAAGTCCTGCCGATAGGAAGAACATGACGTCGGCCAAAAGTGGTTCCTGGTTCCTCGAATTGATCCTCAACGTGCTCCTCCTGGGCGGAGTGGCGTTTGTCACCTTTGCGGCCCGGGGAGAACAGGAGAGGGGCCTGGCCGTGCCCCTGTTCGCCGCCGTGAGCCCCGCCACCACGAGGCCCGCCGTCGACGCCCCCGCAGCCAAGCCTGGTCCCAGCGCCCCGGCGATCCCGGACCCCAAGGCCCTGGGCCAGGCCGCCAACCAGGCCGCGGGTCAGGCCGCCGCCCAGGGGACCCAGACCTTCCAGCAGGCCTGGGGCACCCTCGAAATCTGGGCCGCGGGCCTCGACGGCAAGATCTCCCCCGACGAGCTCAAGAAGATTCAGGATTCCATGGCCGACGGCTGGAACGGCACCCAGAGCACCCGCGACTACCTGAAGTCGGTGAACGACAAGATCAACGCCGGCCAGGGTGACCAGATCGTCCAGGATGCCCTCAAGGTCATCGGGCAGCAAACCGCCGAGAAGAAGACCCAGGTGATGGATTCGGTCATCGGGTATCTGAAGTCCAATGGCGTCAAATGGGACCAGATTCAGCAGCTTGTTGGCCAATGGACAAGTCAAATTCTCAAGTTAAACCCGAAAGATATCTGGAACTCCCTCAAACTCTAGGCCGCTATGTGCCTTTGGCGCGCTTTTCAACGATCTTTCTGACGCTCTCGTCGAATTCGGGGTAGCGGGCTCGCAGCTCGTTGAAGTCGGCCTTCGAGAGCTGGTAGCCGGTGCCGTAGGTGAGGGCCTTCACGCTGGCGTTCCGGCGGTCGTCGGTGACCAACGCGGCTTCGCCGAACACCGAGCCTGGCCCCAGCTTGACCACCTGCCGTTCGTCCACCAGCACCTCAAGCTCCCCGAGGGTCAGGAAGTACATGGAGTCGCCGTACTCGCCCTGACGGACGATGTACTCCCGGGGGAGGAAGACCCGGGGCCGCAGTTTCTGGACGGCCTCCCGGATGAACACCTCGTCGGCCCCCTTGAACACCTCGACCTTCTCCACGAGGTTTCGATTCTGGTGCATGAGGATCTCGAGGCTCAGGCTCTGGGGGAGGTCCTCGACCACGGTTCGGCTGGTGATCGATTTCTTCTGCTCCCACAGGTAGCTGTAGTAGTCCCTCACCCGCTCCTGCAGGTCCGAGGGGATCTTCTGGGTCCGGAGGTAGGAATTCACCTCCTCCATGTGGCGTTGGTACGCCGCCCGGGCCACGTCGAGGTTGGCCACAAGACTGGTGACGTTGGCGATCACGTAGGTGTACATACCGACTCCAAACAGCTGCACGGCGATGGTGTAGAGGATCTGCCGGTTGCTGTCGTGGTTGGGGTAGTAGTCCCCGTAGCCTATGGTCGCGGTGGTCGTGGTCACCCAGTAGAACGAGCGCAGGTACTGGTCGAAGTGGTT
>JAHFSN010000282.1:2742-4051 GCA_023265735.1 Spirochaetaceae bacterium
GTTGGCCTCGGAGCCGCCGATGAGAACCCAGCCCAGGGCCATCAAGTGGATAACCTGGCTGATCCAGTAGGCAAAACTGACAAGCCGGGTCACCGCCGGAGTCAGGCTCAAGGCCTCGGTGAGCTCCCGAAACAGCCTGACGGCCTTGAAGAGCTTAATCATGGTCAGCGATTGGAGGCCGAGGTACACGGAAAACATCGTCGGGTCCGTGGGAATCCTTCCGAAGATGGCCACGGGAATGAGCTCGAAGGGGAAGAAGGCCAGAAAGTCGATGGTGAACCAGGTCTTGAGGTAGTGCTTGCGGATTTCGGGCAGAGTGTCGAGCCGCCGGTGGCCGTCCTTGACCCGGGTGATAAACCCGGCGCCCATGTCGAGGAGAAACAGAAAATTCAGACTGTAGTAGAGTCCATCGGCCTCGAAGGTGTGGAACACCATCTTGTAGGTGATGAGGAAGGTGAAGATCAGGACGGTGACCAGGATGATGAGGTCCCAGATGATCTTCGCGGGATGGTTGTGTCTCAGCGTCTGAATCATGCCCCCAGTGTAAACCACTTGGGGCCAAATGGGGAGATGGCGTCTACAATGGCAACAGGGCGAGCAACTGTGCGACCAGCATCATCATGATCATCGCGAAGGGGTAAACCGTCGAATAGGCCACCGTGGGAACGTTGGACGACGAGAGGCTCGTGGCCACGGCCAGCGCCGGGGAACAGGTCGTCCCCCCAGCCAGGAGTCCCATCAGCATCAGCACGTTCATTTTGAAGACCCAGCGGCAGACCAGGGCGACGACAAGCAGCGGCACCAGGGAGATGGTCAGGGCTGTCACCACGATGGCCAGGCCGTGGCTGCTGAAGATCTCCACCAGATGGCTCCCCGCATCCGTCCCCACGGCGGTGAGAAACAGCAGAAGGCCCAGCTGGCGAACGAACCGCATCGAAGATTCGTTGATGCGCCACAGCACCGGGCCGGTCTTTCCTACGGCGCTGAGGGCCAGTGACGTGATGAGCACGCCCCCCGTGACGCCGAACGAGAACGTGAACCCCGGCCACACCGGAAGGCTCACCGACCCCAGAAGCAGTCCGATCACGATGGTCAGCGACATGGGGAGAAAGTCCATATCCACCGAGGGTTTGCCGCCGCCCAGAAAATGCTTCACCTCTTCCATGACGCCCTTGGCGCCCACCACCATGACGAGGTCTCCGTAGCGCAGGGTCGACCAGGGATGGGGCGTCAGCTCCACCTCGTTGCGTTTGAGCCGGGTGACGGTCACCGCGAAGTTCTGGCCCAGCCCCACCTCGTCGAGGCTGCG
>JAHFSN010000283.1 GCA_023265735.1 Spirochaetaceae bacterium
CCCGCCAGGTCCACGTCGGGGGACCGAGCGGGAGCTCAAGGAATGATCAGTTTCCTGTCAACGTTCCATTCCACTTGTAGTCGACTTTGACAAAGACATTATTCTGGGGCGTGTAGACCCCGATGCGGTCGTTGGCCGTGTCGAGGGACACCGAATCCGACCCGGAGTTCTTCACCCACGCGTAGTTCAGCTCGGCGCCGAAGAGGATGTGGAGGCTGTCGATGGGCTTGTAGTCGACCTGGGGCTTGAAATAGCCAGAGGCATACCGGGTCGCCTTGGTCGTGTCATAGCTCACAGGAAGCGCCACGGCAGCATCGATACCAGGCGTGATCAACTCGTCGTCGAGGGGCCACTTGGCGCTGACGGTGAAGCCGTTCGTCCACTGTTCCGTCTGGGTGCCTAGACTCTGGACCAGGGAACGGTAGGTCTGGCGGGACATATAGTTCTGATCCATCAACTGCGCTGCGACAGGATTCGACTGGTAGTCGCTATTGGTCGAAGCATCATAGTTGAAGATGTATTCACCGACATACTGGAAGTTCACGTAGTAGACGCTGCCGGGGCCGTAGTTGAAGTCCATGCCCAGGGTCCAGTCGAGGGAGTTGTGACGGTTGTCGTAAGCATCGCTGGCCGAGGCCTCGGTGATGTTGTAGGCCGATTCCAGCCAGAACCCGAACTGCTCAACCGTGGTCTTGGCGTCGATACCCAACCGATGGATGCGCTTGTAGACGAGGTCAACTTTCTGGGGTGCCCAGAAGCCAGAATACGATTTCATCGTGACGACAGGTGTGTAGAAGGGGTCCTTGTCGTACACGTAGCTCAGGGACAGATCGAGGCCGGGGATGAAGAAATTTGTTCGAGCACCGTAAACCGGCTGGCTCGTATCTTGGTTGTTGGTGTCCGCCGTCACCGTCGGATTGTAGGCTGCATAGTAGGGCACAGACGCTTTGAGTTTCGTCGCCGCAGCGCTGAGCCCCGCAGAAGTCTTCCCCACCAAGTCGGTGGGATACTTGCTCTGCTCCTTCCAGGGTTCGTAGACAACATCAATCGAAACCCAGCTGGCGGGGTACCACGAGACGCTGGCCGCCGGGTTGACCAACCGGGGGGCGTCGACGCCGTAGCGGTAGTCCCGGGCGTTGAGCGTGTCGGTGGGGTTGCGCTTGTCGGCCACGCCCCAACTGAACTCCTGGTAGCCCAGTCCAAACTTCAGGGTGCCCGGAGCGTAGAAGACGGCCGTCTCACCGGGGACAAACTCGTTGTTGCGGACCTGGGCGGCGGCCACGACCTTCACATCGCCCCGCTTGTATTCGGCCGACATCTTGCTGTCGACCATGCCGCCCGTTCGGGTGGCGGGATCGTAGGCCCCCCACCGCCAGGAAAGTTCCTGGTCGCCCGAGTACTTGAGGGTGCCCCAGTCGAACTTCGGCGTCGCGGTGTCGGCGGCGGGAGCCGCCAGGGAGTCAAAATCCGAGGACGAATCGGTCGCGTCCTGGGCCCCGGCCGGAGCCAGGGCCAGGAGGGCCATCGCCCACAGAACCGTGGTGCGTTTCATCTTACTGCTCCAGGTTCTTGACCGAGAACACCTCGTCCTTCAGGCCCGAGTTCACCTTGAGGTTATTGAGCTGGAGAAGAGTCTTGGTCCCCTTCTTGTGATTGGTCACCATGGTCTGGATGGGGGTCTTCATGCCCTTCTGGGTGTCGAACTTCACGAAGAGGAAGGTCTTGAGGAGGGCACCGCCGGTCTTGTCATAGGCCTCGATCTTGTAGATCTCGTTGTCGTCGGTGCCGACCCAGAAGATGGACTTCGCGTAGGGGGCATTGTCGGCCTTTGGCTTGGCTTCGATCTTGTTGAAGGTCAATCCGGCAAAGGCCTTGTCGGAGAGGGTCTCGCCGCCCGACAGGAAGGTGTAGGTGTAATCTTCCAGCTTGCGGTCTTCCATGTCGTAGTAGAACAGATCCGAATTGACGAACTCTCCACTCTTGTCGCTCGACGCGATCTTTCGGGTCTTCTTCAGGGCCGGCAGGTACAGTCTCTGCTCGGTGCCGTCCTTGGTGGGGGTGGTCAGAAATTTGGTTCCGGCCACATCGGCGGGCTTAGTGAACTCGACGAAGCTGAACGCCCCGGCGGGGGTGTCCTTGGTGCTCATCTGGAGTTCCCGGACTTTCTTGTTCCCAGACTTATCAACGAGGGTCATGACGGCGTCGGCCGAAGTGTCGGTAGCCTTCACGCGCCCAAAGTGTTTGGCGGCAATCTCGTCGCCCTTCGCATCGGCGGTCACGGGGACCACCAATACCACCGCCAGCATGGCGGCAATCGCAACAGCACTGAGTTTCTTCACAGCGTCCTCCTCAGGATTATGACCGTTTTTATTTTTGGTCACTGGTCACAATATAAAAACCCCCTGGGGAAGTGTCAAGCGAGACACCCCCGTTAACTTAGTCTAGGTCAACGGAGATGGTTCTGCCACGAAGGGATCAGGGAACGTCGAGCCGGCGTACCGCCAAAACGTCGTAAAGTTTGCCCAACTGGGCTTCGATGAGCCCCGTGCCGTAGGGACTCTCGAGATCGAGGACCAGTCTTCCGCGATCCGTGGCCTCGGCGGGTTCGTAGGACAGGGCCCCCAGGCGCCAATGCCGCCCGTGGACCAGGGCGATCACCCGTGCCAGGGCCCCGGAGCTCGCGTTCAAGGTCAGTTCGTACCTTGCCATTTCAGGCCTCCTGGGCGGGCCACACCGTGATGGCCTCGGTATTGGCCGCCCAGGGGGCGACCATGGGGAACACCAGCGACTCGGGTGCCACGGGAATTTCCAGGAGGCTGGGCCCCGGGTGTTCCAGGGCTTGGGCGATGGTCTGCCGGGCGGTCACCAGGCTGCCCACCCGCCAGGCAGCCAAACCGAAGGCCCGGGCGAGGGCCGGGAAGTCGGGCCCCGATTCGTGGCGGTGGGCGGTATGCCGGGCGCCGTAGAACAGCTCCTGCTGCTGCCGGACCAGACCCAGGCCTCCGTTGTGGAACACCACGATGGTCACCGGCAAGTTCCACTCGGCCACCGTGGCCAGCTCCTGCAGGTTCATCAGGATAGACCCGTCGCCGGACAGGCACAGCACCCGGCGCCCCGGGGCAGCCAGGGCGGCGCCGATGGCCGCGGGCAGTCCGAAGCCCATGGTCCCCAGTCCGCCACTGGTCAGAAAGGTCTTGGGCTTGGTCACAGGAAAGTACTGGGCAGCCCACATCTGGTGCTGACCCACGTCGGTGGTCACCAGGGCCTCGGGGCCCGCCATCTCGGCCAGCATCTGAAAGTACGGCGCGGGATCAAAGGGGAGAGCCCGGGCGGCCCTCAGGGGCCAGCGGCACTCCAGGGCGGCCAGAACCCGGCCCACGTCTCCCTGGAAGGCGTAGTCTACCCGGTGGATCTTGCCCAGCTCCGTGGGATCCAGGTCGACGTGGACCACGGTCGCCTGGGGACAGAACTCGGACACCTTTCCGGTGGCCCTGTCGTCGAACCTCACCCCCAAGGCCAGCACCAAGTCGGCCTGGGCCAGGGCCTGGTTGGCCCGGGGGGTGCCGTGCATGCCCAGCATGCCCAGCCACAGGGGGTCCGACGGGTCCATGAGACCCAGACCCATCAGGGTGGTCGCCACGGGGATCCCTTCGCTGTGGGAGAAGGTCCTCAGGGCCTCCCAGGAAGACGCGGCGCCGCCCCCCGCGTAGATCACGGGCCTCTGGGCGGTGGCGATGGCCCCGGCCACGGCTTCCATCCATTCATCGCTCGGGTCCGCCGTCCACACCTCCTCCACCGGAAGGGTCAGCAGTTCGGGCCAGTCGGCCAGGTCCCGGGTTTCGGTCAGCACGTCCTTGGGAATATCGACCGACACAGGCCCGGGCCGGGGACTCTCGGCCAACCGGAACGCTTCGGGGATCACTTGGAAGAGGCTGTCCACGTCTTCGACCAAGAAGTTGTGCTTGGTCACCGGAATGGCCAGGGTGGCGAAGTCGACTTCTTGGAAGGCGTCGGTACCCATCAGACCCCGGGGCACATTGGCGGTGAT
>JAHFSN010000015.1 GCA_023265735.1 Spirochaetaceae bacterium
GCCCGCAACCAGAACCTCAGGGCCTCGGTCCAGAGTTCTGCCCACCCCACCTACGACGACGTCCAGATCAAGTCCAACGTCCTCACGCTCACGGTGCGACCCACCCTTCCTGCGGGGTCGGCGACCACCCTGCAGAAGAGCCTGGACCACGTGACCCAAGACTACCTCAAGCGCGAAGCCCTGGCCCCCGACGCCGTCGTGTCCTATCTCCTCGGCGCCCGGCAAAACCACGAAGAGGCCAAGTTCTT
The DNA here is from genome assembly GCA_023265735.1 of Spirochaetaceae bacterium. Lineage (GTDB taxonomy): Bacteria > Spirochaetota > Spirochaetia > JABEVK01 > JABEVK01 > JAIFLN01. The sequence goes on from JAHFSN010000015.1 coordinate 249, forward strand.
CCTGTATCTGAACACCGAAGCCCTCTACAAACGGGCGCCGCAGTACCGGCGGACCTTCCTGGCCTCCGGAGAAGAGGAACGCCACCGCATCCTCGGAGATTTTCAGGATGAGCTCTGGCGCCGGGAAGAAACCCTCGCCAAGGTTCCCGCCTCCTTTGAGATCCTCAACACCACCTACACCGCCAAAGAAGCCACCGTCACCGCCCAGCTCAAGTTTGACGGCGGTGACTACCTGGAAATCCGCGAATACAAGTACGCCCTCCAGCGGAACGCGGGCTACTGGGAGATCTACGACTATCAGGTCCGCAATCTGGGGACCGAAAGGAAGGGCCGCCGATGATCCTGCTCCTCGTCAAAGAAGACCCCGCTCTCGGCCTCGAGCTGCGGAAGTACCTGGCTCCCTACGGGGTCAGCGTGGTTTCGTACCGCAACCCTCTCAAAGCCTTTGATAACCTCGACGAAACCCAGCCGGCCATCGTCCTGTGGGATGTTCAAGACTACCCGCGCCACTGGAAGATCTTCATCAAGTACCTCAGGGAAGAGCACAGCAAGGACGAGGCAGTGTTCCTCCTCCTCAGCCACGGGGCCCCCGAATTGGAAGAGGCCAGCAAATCCCTGTTTCTGGGGGTCAACGGCATCCTCTCCTCTCAGGACGAAACCGACGTGCTGGCCCGAAACATCCGTGAGGTCTTCCTCCGCTACGGAAATTTTGAGGTGGACGTTGCTCCCGAGGAAGACGTGGCGGAAAGGACCCAGCGGAACCAGAAGCCTCTTCCCTTCCTGTTCCGGCATCCCCGTGACAAGCACCTGGTCACGGGACAAATCGTTCGCTACGACGGCCGGAAGGCCGTCTTTCGGCCCGACTTTGCCCACGAGGTTGCCGACCTGTCCGAGGGTGAATCCCTGAGTGGAGGTTCGCTGAAACTCGAGGAGGGCCTCGTGACCCTTGACGCCACGATTACCAAGAACAATGGTCAGCTCCAGCTGGCCGTCCAAACGGTGGAAGGCTAAACTATGAAACACAAACTCTTGATCCTGCTGGTCGTCCTTTCCTGGACTCCCCTTTTTGCCCAGGAGACCCACGTCGTCCAGCCGAACCAGACCCTCTATTCGATCGCTCGGCTCTACAATGTGTCCGTCGACCAGCTCAGGGAGTGGAACAACCTCGCCTCTCCTTCGATTCGCGTCGGTCAGTCCCTGACCGTGAAGCCGGCGCCCCAGGCCACGGCTCCTGCCAACTCCGGCCTGGGGCCCTTCGTCTACACCGTCAGGGCCGGGGACACGCTGTCGGCCCTTTCCATGAAGTTCGATACACCGGTGGAAACTCTCCGGCAGATCAATGCCTTTGACCCGGCCCAGGGCCTCTATGTGGGCCAGAAACTGTACATCCGACGCCCGGTGGGGGTGACCTTTTACACGGTTCAGCCGGGTGATACCGTAGGACGGGTAGCTGCTCTGTTCAACCTGGCCCCCGAGGACCTGAAGGCCATCAATCAAGTCACCGACGCCGGCCTCACCCCTGGCAAAACCCTACGGGTGTTCAAGCCTTCTGAGGTTCCCTTGAACCACACCGTGGCGTCCAGCGACACCCCCGCGGGCATTGCGGCCCTCTACGGAATGAACGTCTCCGACCTGCAGCGCCTCAACGGTCCCGATTCTTTGAACCTCAGGCCCGGGCAGGTCTTGAGGCTGAAGCCCTACGCCAGTGCGTCGCAGTCCGTTTTCCAGGACCCGGCCCAGGAAAAGGCCCTCGCCCAGAAGGTGGCCCCCACGGTGGCGTTTCCCGAAGCCTCCGCGGAGCGCTCGTACACGGTGCAGAAGGGCGACACTATGTTGAAAATCACTCGGAACATGGGTATCCGTCTGGACGACCTGCTGTCCTGGAACGGTCTGAGCGCGGATTCGGTGCTCCACGTTGGTCAGGTCCTCAAGATTAAAACCGCGGCCGTGTCGGCTCCTCCCAGCGTCCCGGCGACCCCCGCCGCGTTTGTCGCGACCCCCGTTCTCCCCAAGGCCCAGGATGCCGTTTCCTTCCCCGATGCGGCCCCCTCAGCCCCTGCCCAGCTGCCGGCGTTCCGCGACGAAGATCAGGCCAAGATCCGCTGGGACAGCTACGTCGTCCTCGACAAATCCATCCCCGTATTTGAATGGAACAGCGACTACTACTACTGGACCCACCCCGGCGAAGTCTCCCAGCCCAACCGCGGATACTTCGAAAACAGCTGGCCCTCGCCCCGTGACGCCTACCAGAAGGCCAGAAAGCTCCTGAGCCAGTTCGACAAGCTGGTCGACCAGAAGGGCCCCCTCTCCACCATTCTGCGGGGCTACACCTTCGTGATCGACCCGGGTCACGGCGGAGTCGATCCCGGGGCCATCGTGAAGGTGACCGACGACACGGGCAAGGACGCCTACCTGACCGAGCACGAATACGTCTACGACATCAGTCTCCGGGTCTACGCCCTGCTCAAGCGCCACGGCGCCGACGTTCAGCTGACGGTCCTGGCTCCCAACCACCTGATCCGCGACACCCAGCCCGCGAACACGACGCTGATCAACGAGAAGAACCAGGTGTACAACGACGCCCTCCTGAACCAGGGCGACGACGCCGACGCTTGGCCCAACGGTTCCCAGAAGGGACTCGAGAAGCGGATCAGCATCGCCGACAAGGCCTTCAAGGGCGCCACTCCCGGACGCCGCGTCTTCCTCAGCCTCCACGCGGACAGCAACCCCTACTCCTCGTACGGAACCGGCGTCTACGCCCTGGAAACCAAGGAGACCTCGGCCGACACCCGAAGCCTGGCCTTTGCCCAGAAGCTGGTCCCCTACCTGGGGGCCGACGCCTACGCCCGGACCCAGAACCTCGCGGTCCTGCGGGGCAACGACGCCGACTACAAGGTCCTCATTGAGGTGCATAACCTGGCCAGCGACGAGCAGAGCCGGGCCATGCGCGCCGGCAGCTCCCGGCAGCTCAGTGCCCAGAAGATCGTCCGCGGCGTCCTCGAGGCCTTTCGAAAATAGAAAAATATCTTGACAGGCCTGGGCGGAATCGATAAAGTCATCAGCGTCCTTCCCCTGTAGCTCAGTCGGTAGAGCATCGGACTGTTAATCCGAGTGTCACTGGTTCGAGTCCAGTCGGGGGAGCTTATCAAGCTCGTTGGCGAGCTTGTCGTACCCCTGAAACGGCGTATGACTCAGACCGCTTGGGGTGACCGCAAAACGGTTGCCCTGACGAGAGGTTGAGTCTGCGCCGTTTTTTTTCGTGGCCGCAGTCCTAGCCCCTGGAAAACAGCCTGGCGGTGGCGAGTCGATCCCTAGGTCGTTGAACGATTTCGGAGCAGCATCGCGTCGCCGTAACTGAAGAACTTGTACCGCTCCTCCACCGCCGCCCGATAGCAGGAAAGCAGGAACTCTTGACCAGCGAAGGCGCACACCAGCATGAGGAGGGTCGACTCGGGAGTGTGGAAGTTGGTGAATAGCTGATCCACGGCCCGGAACTGGTATCCCGGCGTGATGAAGATGTCCGTCGCCCCCCAACCCGCCGCGAAGCCTTCGGGGGTCCACGCCGATTCGAGGGTTCGGAGGCTGGTGGTTCCCACGGCCAGGATGGGCCTGGACTCCCTCTGGGCGCGGTTCAATTGGGAAACCGTCGACTCGCTCAGGTGGTAGCGCTCGGTATGCATCTTGTGGTCCTTGACGTCGTCGGCCCTCACCGGCAGAAACGTTCCCAGCCCCACCTCCAGGGTCACAAAGGACAACTCCACCCCGCGCGTCCGGAGGTTCTCCAAAAGGGCGTCGGTGAAGTGCAGGCCCGCGGTGGGGGCAGCGGCCGACCCCGGCTCCCTGGCGTACACCGTCTGATACCGCTGGGCGTCGGCATCGCTGTCGGGACGCTTGATGTAGGGCGGGAGCGGCAGGTGCCCATGGGCCTCGAGCCAGCCGTCGGTCACTTCCGGACTGAAGGACAGGGTTCTCACGTTGCCCTCGGGACTCTCTACCGTCGCCGAAACGCCCCCCGGGAGTTGGAGCCTTTGTCCCCACTTCAGCTTTTTGGCCCGGCTCACCAGGCATTCCCACCGGCCGTCGGGGAGGGGCCGCAGAAACAACACCTCCACGTGGCCCCCGTGCTGGGTTTCACCGAAGACCCGGGCCTTGCGGACCCGGGTGTCGTTGAACACCATGAGAGTGCCGGGGTCCACGAACTCGGCTAGATCGGCCATGGTTCGGTGCTGCCAGGTATTCTGCCGGGGATCGACAACCATAAGGCGGCTCTGCCCCCGGGTCTCGGGCGGTTCCTGGGCAACCAAATCGGGGGGAAGGTCAAAGGAGAAGTCCTTGGTCTTCAGAAGAGCACTCCCTGGTCCTCGTCCTTGCGTTCCTTCCACAGACTCTCCAGCCCCAGGTGCTGGTAAGCCAAGGCGGTAGCCACCCGCCCCCGGGGGGTGCGCATCAGAAAACCGCGCTGGATCAGGTAGGGCTCGTAGAAGTCCTCGAGACTGTCGATCCCCTCTCCCACGCTGATGGCCAGGGTTTCCGCGCCCACGGGCCCCCCGCCGTAGTTTTGGATCACCGCCCTCAGGATGGCCCTGTCCTGCTTCTCCAGGCCGTAGAGGTCGATTTCCAGCCGCTGGAGGGCGGCCTTGACCACGGACAGGGTGATCACACCGTCGCCCTGGACCTGGGCAAAGTCGCGCATCCGCCGGAGGAGCCGGTTGGCCACCCGGGGCGTGCCGCGGCTGCACTGGGCCAGGAGCCGGGCCCCGTCTTCGGGGAGCTCCACGTGGAGGATATCGGCCGACCGCAGGAGGATGCCCAGCAGTTCGGCTTCGGAATAGAAATCGATACGCAGGTGAATGCCAAACCGGCTGAAGAGGGGACTCGAGACCCGGCCGGGTTTCGTGGTTGCCCCCACGAGGGTGAACTTGGGCAGGGGAATCCGCACCGTCCGGGCGCTGGGTCCCTGGCCGATGATCCAGTCGAGCTCTCCATCCTCCATGGCGATGTAGAGCATCTCCTCGATGGCGGGCTTCAGCCTATGAATTTCATCGATGAAGAAGACACTTCGGTCGGTCAGCGTGGTGAGGAGGCCGGCGATGTCCTTGGGCTTGTCGAGGGCCGGGGCGCTGGTCACCTTGAGCTCGGTGGACAGCTCGTTGGCCATGATCCCCGCCAGGGTCGTCTTTCCCAACCCGGGGGGACCCGAGATGAACACATGGTCCAGGGCCTCTTCGCGGCTGCGGGCCGCCTGGATGAAGACGCTGAGATTTTCTTTCAGGGCGGCTTGGCCCTGAAACTCCCCCAGAACCTTGGGCCTGAGGCCGACTTCTCGCTGCTCCTCTCCCTCGCCGGGATGGGGATCCATCAGGCTGTCCATGGTCGTCTCCTCACGAAGTTGAGAGCTTGATCAGCGCCAGCTGGAACAGCCGCCTTTCGCGCTCCGCGGCGTCCAGGCCCACCAGCGACGGGTCGTTCTCGAGCTCTTGGACGACGGCGGCCACCTGGCGGCGGTCAAAGCCCATTTCGGCCAGTGCGGCGACCATTTCTCCGGCCGGAGTCGCCGTGGGGCCCGTCTCCTCAAGGATGAGTTTGCCTTGAAGGGCCAGGATAATCTTCTGGGCCGTCTTGAGCCCCACCCCAGGAACTTTGGACAGCCGGCCAGCGTCACCGGCCTCCAGGGCCCCCACGAACTCCTGATGACGGATACCCGACAGGGCCTTGAGGGCCAGCTTGGGCCCCACCCCCGACACCTTCAGCAGGTCGAGGAAGAGGGCCCGCTCGGTCACCGAGGCAAACCCAAACAGCCGCATCGTATCTTCGGTGTGCTGGAGCCAAACATAGACTCGGGCGCGGCTACCCACCGGGGGAAGAGCCTCGAGGCTGAATCTTCCCATGGCGATGTCCCACTCGAGGTCCCCTGACTGCAGAAAGACCTGCTCGAGGCCCTTGCGCGTAATCTCACCCGAAAGGCTGTTCCACATGATTACCCCCTCAGCTGGGCGGCAAAGCCCGCCCCTTGATGAAGATGACAGATGGCCGCCGCCAAGGCGTCGGCGGCGTGGTCAGGTTTGGGAACCGCCGGAAGTCCCAGAAGCAGCTTGACCATCTCCTGAACCTGATGTTTCTCGGCGTGGCCGACGCCCACGAGAGCCAGCTTGATCTGGGTCGGATTGTACTGCCCAAGGGGCAGTCCCCGTTGGGCGAAGGCCAGTTGAACCACACCCCGAACCTCGGCCACCGGAATCCCGCTGGTAATGTTCTTCACGAAAAAGAGGTTTTCCATGGAGCCCTGGTCGGGGTGATGCGTTTCGAGGAGGGCCACAATCTGGTTGAAGATGTCGAGAAGCCGCAGCTCCTGGGGAACCCCGGCGGCCGTTTTGACGACACCGTGGGCCACGTGGAGATGGCGGCCTCCCGAACTGGAGACCACACCCCAGCCCAGCGAGGCCAGACCCGGGTCGATCCCGAGAACCGTCAAGCGGTCCTCCTGGTCATTCTTCGCCGTCGAGGATGGAAGTATCGAGGTTGTGATAGACGTTCTGAACGTCGTCGTTTTCTTCCAGACGGTCGATCAGGTTTTGGACCTTCTCGGCAGTCTCCTTGTCGGTGGACACCTTGGCCTGGGGGACGAGACTGATTTCGGCCATCTCCGTCGAGAGCCCAGCCTTGGTGATCGCCTCGAGAACCTTTTCAAAGTCCGCGGGAGCGGTGATCACCTCGATGTTGCCGTTGTCGACGATGTCTTCGGCGCCGGCCTCCAGGGCGATCTCCATCACCTGGTCCTCGGTGGTCTTTTCGCCGTCGAGGACGATGAACCCCTTGCGGTCAAACAGCCGGGAAACCGCCGGGGGAGCCTGGAGGATACCGTTCCCCTTGGTAAGGATCATGCGCACGTCGGCGGCGGTCCGATTCTTGTTGTCAGTCAGCGCCTCAATCAGGATGGCCACACCGCCCGGGGCATAGGCCTCGTAGGTGAGCTCGACAAACTCCTGGCCTTCCAGCTCGCCGGCGCCCTTCTTGATCGCCCGGTCAATATTGTCCTTGGGCATGTTGGCGGCCTTGGCCTTGAGGACCGCCATCCTCAGTCGGGCATTGCCTTCGATGCTGGACCCGGCCCGGGCCGAGACCATGATTTCTTTGATGATTTTGGTAAAAACCGCGCCTCGCTTGGCGTCGAGGGCTCCTTTCTTGCGCTTGATGGTTGCCCATTTCGAGTGACCGCTCATAATCCTTCCTTGTCCAGGCCAGGAATACCTGGCACCGCGAAGCCGCGTGGGTTTCGGTTCTTCATTAGGGTCTTCAGTGTTACCGGAATTCGGGCCTTCCGTCAAGTTCGCCGAAGGCCTGCCTGAGGAAGGCGTCGAGAAAGGGAAACGTTTCCCGGGAAAGAAATAGGCGTCCGTCCTGCTCGAGAATCCTCCCCTCCCAGGCCTTCAGGGTCTCCGGCAGGAGGGGTTTCCACGGGGCGCTGGCGACACCGGTCCTGCGGCGCAGGCCGGCCAGCAAACGGTCTTTGGCGAGCTCCAGCGCCGTGGGGATTTCACGGTCGGGCGGGGTTCCCTCGAGCCAAGGCGTCAGCGCCGATGTCTGTGTCCAGTAGGACCAGCCCCGGTCCGAGGGAAGGAACGACACCGCCGACGGACCCACGCCCCACCACGGCTCCAAGGCCCAGTAGCGCTGGTTGTGCCGGGATTCCGCCCCGGGACGGGCAAAATTGGACACTTCGTACGCCGCGTACCCGTGCGCCTCCAGAAAGTCCCTTCCCTCGAGCCACCACGAGTCCCCTTTGTCTCCCGGAAGAACCGACGGATGGCGGGCCTCCCGGGCGGCCAGGGGAGTTCCGGGCTCCACGGTCAGCGAATAGAAGCTCAGGTGGTCGGGTTCCCAGTCGAGGGCCCGTTCCAGGTCGCGGCGCTGCCCTTGGGCGGTTTGTCCGGACAGGCCGCAGATGAGGTCCAGGGAGAGCTGGCCCGGCCAGGCCTCCGCCAGCTTTCTGGCGTGGTCAAGGTGCCGGTGTCGGGTCGGTCTTCCGTGACGCTTCAGAAGAGCCTCCTGAAAGGTCTGAATCCCCAGACTCAGTCGGGTTCCCCCTCCCTGCCAAAGCACCGCCAGATGCTCGGCGGTCAGGCTTTCGGGGTTGGCCTCGAGGGTCAACTCGGCTTCAGGAAGCCGCCGCTCTCCGATCTTGGCTAGCAAGCGGTCCAGCTGTTCGGGTGACAGGAGCGAGGGAGTCCCTCCCCCCAGGTAGACGGTGGCCCAACGGCTGTCATGGCTCGGGGGTGTCTCGAGCTGATGCAAAATGCGCTCCAGCCACGCTTCGGACCTTCCGGCCCCGACTTCACTGGCAAACGCGCACCAGTCGCATTTGGACCGGCAAAAGGGGACGTGAACGTAGAGCCCCAGGGACGTCACGGCTTGGTCAGCCGGGGCTAGAGACCGCCGAACTGGTGAGGCGGCCAATACTTCAGGACGGCGGAACCCTGGATGGCGGCGCGCCGCACGGGTCCCCAGGTCCGGGAGTCACTTCCCACGCTCCGATGGTCGGACAGAACAAAGTATTCGTCGGATCCGAGAACCCGTTCCGTGACCGACTGCCCGAAGGGGAAGGTCGACCGCCAGCCCTGGGGAAGACCATCGTCCAACAGGCTATAGGGCTTTTTGGAAAGCTCGTATTCGCTCAGGAAGTAAGGTTCGCCCCGGGGTTTCACCGAAGCGGTGGAGTTCTCGATGCGCACCGTATCTCCCGGAAGACCGACGACTCGACGCAGGGTGGCGCTTCCATCCCATCGGGCCCGGGTCCCCGCGTCCGGAGACAGGAAGTTCAGCGTGACGAAACGGACCAAATCATCGGCGACCGCCATCAGGGGCGAGGCTTCTTCGTGATAGGGAGGCACCACGAGGACCAGTTCGCCGCGTTCGGGGCCCCTCCACCCGGGGAGGCCAAACGGCAGGAACGGAAGATGGGACTGCCCCAGAGGCAAAGGCGTTACCAGCACCGATGTCCCCGGTTCTAGGGTGGGCTCCATGGACTTCGACTCAAAACGGACCGTTCGTACGAAGGACGCGGTGAGGACCAAGTAACTCACATAGAGGACGAGGAGAAGGAGGAGGGCCCCAAGAATCCTTTCCCGGCGTCTCTTCTGGACGGTGTAGGATTGGTAGCGGGAGAAGCCCCCCTTGATGGCCATTAGAGGCCCCCAGCCCGGCCGAGAGGCCAGTACCGCAAAGAAGCTTCTCCCAGGATCTTGCTGAGCTTTACAGGACCAAAATATCTGCCATCCTTCGAGTTGTCGCGGTTGTCCCCCAGGGGCAGGATCGAACCGTCGGGTATCCAAGTGCCGTTTTCGAGCTTGAAGTAGGCCGAAGCCTGGTCGCTGGCCTGGGGGTACACCGCCAGCAGGGCCTTATGCTGCTGACGTTCGGACTCGAAGTAGTCTCCGTGGGGGAAGCCCGCCGTTCCGAGGTTCTTCAAGGCCTTGGCGTCCTCGGCGTCGGGGGTCTGGCCCAGGGTGGACGCGACGAGGGCCCGTGAAGCGCCGGGTAGAAGGCCGTAGTACGTGGGGAGAGCCTCGGGGGCCTCCCTGTGCTGGCCGTACTGGAGGCCCTGGCGGGTCTTCAGGTCCTCTTCCGAGATCCACTGGTCGGTCCCGGGGAGCTCAAATTCCGGGACCCCGTTGCGCCAACGAACCACGTCTCCAGAATAACCGACACCGCGCTTGATCAGAAAGTGCGCCTTGGGGGTGCCGTCGGCATTCCGGTCAATGTCGACGAGCGACAGGGTGACCATGTAGATCAGGCGCTGGGCGACATCGTAGGCGGTGACCCAGCCCGGCCCCCAGGAATAGACAGGAGAGATATACTCAGGGTTCTCGAAAATAATGATGTCGCCGCGTTGGGGTGTGGAGAGCCCGGGAAGCTTGAAGAGCCCGGGCAGGAGTTCGGGACCGTAGGACACCTTATTGACGAAGATGCGATCATGGACCAAAAGGGTCTTTTCCATGGAGGGAGAGGGAATCTCGTAGGCTTGAAAGAAGTATTGGTTGACCAGAAGAACCACGCACGCCGACCAAATGAAGGCTTCTACCCAATCGAGAATGACATTCTTCTGCTTTTGCTTCTGCTTCTTCACCCAGCGGCGGCGGGCGCGCCACGTCAGGACGGCCTCCGTAGTGCCGACCATGTTGTCCAAGAACTTGTTCAACTGTTCACCCTCGTGGCAACGTACCACGCCTTTGGTTTCATTGACAAGACAAATTCCCGTCCCTATAATGGGCAACCATGAGTTCAGATACCCCTTCCCCGGAAACCGCCGAGGAGATTCAGGTTCGCCTGAAACCGATCTTGGGCCTCCAGCCAAAGTATTACCTCGCTGTCATTTACGTTTTGGTCCTCCTGGGTGTCCTGTTCTCTCTCATCGTCCTTCCCGGACTCACCAACCCTGGGACCCGCGTGACGTTCACCTCATCGCCTTCCGGGGCTTCGGTCACCTGGGGTCAGAAGACCTGGGGCACGACGCCGGTGACCGTGTTTCTGCCTTCCGGTTCGGCCGCCCTTACCGTGGCAAAACCGGGTTTATCGGCCAAGACCACGGAGTATTCCAGCGGAAAGCGCCTGCTCTTCAGCCTGTTCGTTCCCCGGACGGACAAGGTCGACGTAAAACTGGATCCGATATCCGCCGACAGCGTCACCACTCGCTACCGCGGCGAAATCGGCCGCTGGGCTCTGGCGGTTCCCTTTAATTCTGACTATCGCTTTCCCCCGTTGTACACGCGGTTCGCCGAAGACGCCCGGGCTTCGGGCCTCACCGAGGAACAGATCAAGGCCTTCTTGTTGGGGCTTAGGTCGTCGGTGACCGATCCCCAGATGTACCAGGATTATGGCCAGGCGTTGGGACTCTGGACTACCAGCGTACCGGAAGGTCTGGAGACCCAATTCAAGCTTTGGCAAGGATTGGTTCCCGGCGACCCGGGCCGGTTAGCCCTTTGGCTCCTGGCCAACCAGATCAAGCCCGTCAGGGACCGGGAGACGGCCGAACCGTCGGATTGGTTCCAGGCCCGGCTCAACGAGTTCAAGAGTTCCCTCGTGCCGCCTTCGCCCTTGCCTTCCGTGGCGGCTCCCGCTGCCGTGAGAACGTCTTTAGGGGTATTTCGCGGCGTGGCCTCGACTTGGTTTCTCTGGGGATCCCTCGGTGATTCCTTCCCCATGCCGACGGAGCCGCCCTTCCAGCTCCCGGTGCCCGCGGCGCCGGCTCCGTTCTGGATTGCCGATGCCGAAGTTACCCAGGGTCAGTTCGCGGCCTTTGTGGCAGCGAAGCCCGAGTGGGCTCCGTCAGGACGCGACAAACTGGTCTCCCAGGGTCTCGCCGACGCGGACTACTTGGCCGACTGGAAAGACGGCAGACCCTCGGCCCCTTTGGCACCGGTGGTTTCTGTGTCGTGGTACGCCGCCCAGGCGTACGCCGACTGGGTCAACGCCAATGCTCCCGCGCCGGGACGACGGGTCGTCCTTCCCGATGACTTCCAATGGGAAGCGGCCGCCCGGGCCCCCGGGGGCTCGGCTCTCTTGAACCAGGGCGTCTGGGAATGGACGGCGTCCCCTTGGTACCCCGGCCAGAGCCTCGTCTGGGGAGCTCAGCCTTCCGAGGACCGAACTCCCGCATACGCCCATAGTCTGAAAGGTGGCACCCAGAATCCCAAGGGAAGCATCAAAGCCGGAGATCGGGCCGGTTGGCCTTCCTCGGGTACGACCACGGGCCTCGGGTTCCGCCTCGCCCTCGTCAAGTCTCCATGAGCGGCACCAAGCTTCTGGCGGACAACCGTCGGGCCCGGTACGACTACTTCGTGAGCGACAGCCTCGAGATGGGTCTGGTCCTGGTCGGAACCGAGGTCAAGTCCATGAAGGCGGCTCAGTTTTCCTTCAACGACGCCTGGGTTGACCTGGACGCCGCCGGCGAGCTGTGGATCCGAAACCTCCACATCAACCCCTACAAGATGGCGGGCCTCGACAACCACGATCCCGACCGGCGCAAGAAACTCCTGGCCCACAAAGAGGAAGTCAAGAAGCTTCGCCGCCAGGTGGACGAGAAGGGGTTCACCCTGATTCCCCTCGACTTTCATCTGAAAGAAGGCCGGATCAAGGTGACCGTCGGTGTGTGCAAGGGCAAGAGAGAGTACGACAAGCGTAACACCATCAAAGAAAAGGACCAGAAGCGAGACCTCGACCGGGAACTGAGGCGAGAATGAGCCTCTACGCGGTGTTAGGCATCTCGAGCGAGGCCAGCTCCGCCGAGGTGAAGGCGGCGTTCCGGCGCAAGATCAAGGAGCTGCATCCCGACCTCCAGGCGGCCCGGGCCGATTCGACCCTCAAGACCAAGGTCACGGTTCACGAGCTGATCGAAGCCTACGAGGTGCTCTCGGACCCCAAGCTGAGGGAGGACTACGACAGGGCGCGCAGGACGGCACCCCGGGAGTCGGAGTTCAACTACCGGGACTGGCTCAAGGCCCGGCCCGACGCCCTGTCGAAGGCCAAACTGATCTTCTACGACGTGCTCCGGGACCGCCAGGCCGAGGCCGTGGCCCTGTACGGCGAGCTCACCAGCCAGAGGACCTACGACCTGGAGAAGCTTTTGGGCCGCGAGGACTTTATGGACTGCGCCTTCATGCTGGCCCTGGAATACGAAAATCAGGGAGACGAGGGACAAGCCATCTCCCTCTACCTGCGGATCGCTCAGTTGGAGGGGGAGAAGGCGTTCTTCCGGCATTTCTTCGCCGAAGTCGAGGACCGCCTTCTGGATCTTCTCGTCCAGAAGACTCCCAACCAGTCGGCGGCGACCCTGGTGGCGCTTTTGGAAGAACTGCAGAGACTGCCGTTCCGTCCGGCTGCCAAGGCGGCATTTCTGGCCCGGCAGGCCGAGGTGTACTGGGCGGCCGGCGAGAGACTGGCGGCCATGCAAAGCCTGAGACGGGCCCGGTCCCTCGCCCCCAAAGACCGATCAATTGCCAAGCTGGAACGCCAATGGAGTCTCTAGAAGACCTTGTTTCCTGAGCCGAATTGTGGTATTTTACGACGCACGGGGGTGCACCGGTTTCGACGGACGGATGCCGGGGTGCGGACCGCAGGTGGAGTGTCTTCTCCTAAATCGGGCAAAACAATATCTGCCAAAAACAACACTGTTGCCTTCAACAGCAACAACGTTTCGGCCCTGGCCGCTTAATTGTAGCCAAGGGTTGGGTTTTCCCGCTGCGACTAGGGATGCCCAACCCACACCAACAGTCGCTTGATCATGCCGGCGTTCAGGACGGCTTGGTGACATTCTCCTGAACCGCTGCGACGACGGTAGGCCGGACCGCCTAAGCGTCGCCTAAGAACAAAGTGCCCGGATAAACCTGTAGAAGTTCGTATGTCGCCCGTTCGGACGGGGGTTCAATTCCCCTCACCTCCATGAATAACCCCTTGCTTTGCAAGTGGTTATTTTTTGCTCCCTGGCGCTACGCCAAGGCCTGGCTGGGTTTTGCCCCCCGCAATAGACTCCCCTGTTTGAGAAGGCTTCCCTTCTCGTCGCTGACCTCGAAATCCGGGTCCCAGCAAACCTGGTTGCGTCCGCCTTCCTTCGCCCGGTAGAGGGCCAAGTCGGCCTGCTTGATGACGGCATCCCACTCGCTGTGCGGGTGTTTGAGGGCCACTCCGATCGATACCGTCATTCCGGGCCGATCTCCCAGACTCCAAGGTGACCGCTCAATGGCTCGCCGCAGCTTTTCGGCCGCCGTCTTGGTTCCCTCCCACGACGCCTCGGGAAACACAGCGAGGAACTCCTCGCCTCCCCACCGGGCCAGAATATCGCTCTCGCGCATGGAAGCCGCCAGGGCCGCCGCGGCCGTCTTGAGGACCTCGTCTCCCGCATCGTGCCCCAGGGAGTCGTTCACACTCTTGAACTTGTCGAGGTCGAGGATAGCAACCCCGATGGTACGGCCCACACGGTTGCTCCGGCTGGCTTCGTACTCCATGAGGTCAAGGGCCTTCCGCCGGTTCCACAGACCCGTCAGAGTGTCCTTGTGGGCCCACTCGGCCAGGGTCCTGTTGGCCTCGGCGAGGGCGATCTGGCTCTGACGAAGCTCGGCCTCGGTCTCCATCGCCTTCAGAACCTGGAGGTTCAGTTCGTTCGCGAAGTCCTCCATCCGCAACTGAAGTTCCCTGAGACGGAGATGGGCCTGGACCCGGTGGATCAATTCCGGTCCGTAGAATGGTTTAGTGAGGAAATCCACCGCCCCGGCTGTGAAGGCTTCCAACAAGGTCTCCTTGTCGCTGAGGGACGTGAG
>JAHFSN010000284.1 GCA_023265735.1 Spirochaetaceae bacterium
GTCCTCGTGCCGACCCGTGGCAACCCCGTGGCCATGGAGTCCTTGCCGGGAGGGCGGCTCATGGCGTTCGTCCAGCGCGACGGCGACAAAACCGAACTGCGGGTGGCCACCCAGGACGGGACCAGCGTCATGGGCATCCCCTTCTCGTCGCAGGACATCCTTCTCCAGCGCCAGGGAAACTGGCTCCTCCTGGGCGCCGACCAGACCCTGCTGAGGTTCGAGGTGAAGTACCAATGAAACGACTCGCTGTTCTGGGTTTGCTCACCCTGCTGGGAAACTCGAGCTGGGCCTACGACTGGCCCGCCCCCGACGTTCAAGTGACCAAGACCTTCGGACAGAAGGTGGGGGGATCCGTGATGCCGGGAATCGAAGTTCAAACCCTCTCGCCCGTGCTGACGGCACCCGAGAGCGGCGACGTGCTCTTCGTCTTTCGGCCCCAGTCCCAGTCCGTTCAGAACCTTCCCTCGGGCCTCGGGGGCTTCGTCGCTGTGGCCCACGACAACAACCTGAGGTCCGTGACGTCTCGTCTGACCCCCACCGTCGACAAGAAGAAGGTCATCCGGGGGGAACCCCTCGGGCAGACCGAGGTTCAGACCGGACAGAGTTCCTCCCGGCATCGCATCTACCTCTTTGATCAGCAGCTCTCCGAAATCGTGAACCCGCTTCTCATGTTCCCGGCCCTCACCGACGCCAAGGCTCCCGTCATCTACGACGTCACGGCGGCCCCGGAGAGTAAGGGGGACGCCGTTTCTCTCTTTGGCAAGTCCAGTCTTGCCGTGGGGTACTGGAAGGTCCACGTGCTGGTGTCCGACCCTGTGACGTTTCTTCCCGCCTCCGGAAAGGAGAAGGGAGAGTCGGGCCAACGGGGAGTCTACTCCGTGGAGGCCTACCTCAACGGCTCCGAGGTCTTCAACACCAGGATCGACTCCTTCCAGGAGAAGGGGGGAAGGTGGCAGCTGAAGGGCATGACGGCGTATCTGGACGATGTCCTGGTCCAGGACCAGGAGTGGAACCTCGGCCAGGTGTTCTTCAACCAGGGCACCAACATCCTGGAGATCATCGTCAAGGATTTTCAGGGCAACCAGGCCGGGAAGACTTTTCGGATTCTGGGAACCCGCTAAAGTTCGAGGACTCGGTCCTTGACGTCGGAAGTGTCTATCCAGAGCAAGGTCCCCAAGCGGATCAGCCGTTTGAGTTCCTGAAGCGCTTCTAGCCGTCCCTGCTCCAACTCGGCCATCAACCGGGGGGCCCTTTCCGCCAGGGCCTCAAACACCAGGGTCTGGGCCACCGTAAGATCGGGATCAAAGCCCCAGCGTCCCAGGGCGGCCAGGAGCGTCTCCACGGAGCGGACCACCTCTTCCGACGTAAAGTCCTCCGGTGTTCCCAAAGCCTGGGCCAACCAGCGGGAGAATCGGCGGTTCAGCCGGTCCCGGTCCAGGGTGAGGGCGAAGTCTCTGGCGAAGTCGAGTTCTTCCTCCAGCTCCTGGAAGACCTGCTCGTCGGGGACGTGGCTGCCCTCGGTGAGACCGAGGATCTTTCGGGTCACCGCGAGTTCCATCAGGGACCGGGCCACGGGCAGGGGGGGGACGTCGAAGAGCCGGGCGTAGACCAGGGATTTGCGCAGCAGGGGAAAAATGGCCTGGGTCTCGCTGGCAAGGTTAGATTCCAGATCGTTTCCCATGAGACGCACGATGGACTTGCGGTCACCGATGGGCAGCTGCTGGAGGTCAAACGCCTCGGGTTTTCCGGCGTCGGACCCATCCTTGAGGTAGAGGCTCACGCCTTCCTTGTGGTCCTCGAGGAGCAAGTAGTCAAACTCGCTGCGCCTATCGGCTTCCCGGTCTTCCAGGACAATCTGTCCGGTGTATCGAAAGACCTCTTCGTCGATCTCGTGCCGGCTCCGAGAGAAGTCGACCACCGACAGCGGACCGATGGCGTTCTCGTACTTGGCCCGGGGTCGGAGCAGACGGTCCAGAAGAAGCAGGGCGGCCGCAAACCGCGGACCGTGCCGTCGACGCAGGATCTCGGACCGGACGAAGGCTCCCAGGGTTCTCCCATCGTTGACCAGCACCGCATCGAGGGACGAAACAAAGGTTTCGATGACGTCTCCCTCGGCCAATTCGAGGGTTCGCAGTATCCTCAGCAAACCCTCCCGGCCCTCGGGCGAGGTAGGGTCGTCTCCCTCCCAAAGCGTCGCTTCCTGAAGGGACTGGATGCCGGCCAGGCACCGGGCGGTCCGCAAGAGCTTGTCCTCGCGGCCAATATCGTCGACGCCGAGGAGGGATCGCGCCCAGGCGCGGGGCGCCTCGGTGCCCAGGAGCAGACTGGGCAGGCGGTTTCGAAGCACGTCGGGAGGGACGCCTTGGGCTTGGGCCGAAGCTTCCGTCTCGGCCTTCAACGACGCCTCCACCGAGGAGACTAACGTCCAGAGGGGGTCCTTCCATTTCTGTTGGGTGTTCGACGAGCGGCATCCGCATTCCCGGTGCCAGCGCCCCACGCCGTGAACGCAGTCGGCCGAGGTGCCCCCCTCGTCGTCTCCCTTGCGCAGCTTCACCAGTTCTGCGGGAGGCCGATGCTCCAGGACATACCCATAGTTGGCGCAGTCCACCGGGGAGGCGCCGCCCAGTTTTTCCCACAGGGCGGCCAGGCACATGTCGGCAAAGGGCTCCTGGAGCCCGTAGGATTCTCCGTTGGTGGCCACGCTGGTGAAGCCGGTGGCCTGGAGGGCTTGCCGGAGGGCGGCGTCGAGCCGTCCGGCATCGCGGAGGAGCTGGTCGGAGAGGAGGCCCCGGGAAAGCCGCTCGTCGGGGAAAAAGACGGCCAGGCTTCCCCCGGGTCTGTCGATCTGGAAGGCCCGGTCGCCGGGGGCCGGGGCGTCGCCCAACGAAGTCCAGCTTCCGGTGCCCAGGGGCATCGTTCCCTCGGCCTGCCGGGACGAGAGGAGGAGGAACTTCAGGCCACGGGCCACCAAGACGTCCAGGACCAGGGAATTGACCGCGTCGTGGGGCAGGCAGATCCCTTCGGCCGGACGCCCAAAATGGGATTGGAACGCTTCGAGTCCCCAGTCAATTTGAACCTCGACCCGGTCGGGGGGAAGCAGAGGGAGGATGGCCTCGGTCCACGGGCGGGCCAAGGCGTTTCCGTGGCCCCATCGTTCTAGGCTGGCGGCGTCGCCCTCCCTCATTCGGCGGTAGACGTTGGGGCTCGATCGTGACAGCTCTGCCAGAAGGGCGGGGGAGACGCTGAAGTTGAGGTGCTGATAGTTGTTGACGATGTCGCGGATCCTCCCCTCGGAGGTGAGGATGCGGGAGGCCGAGTTGGCCCCGTAGCACGAACGGTTGCGACGGACCCACTGCTGCAGGAAATTCTCGGTGGGACTGTAGTCGTAGCGCAGACCCGTCCAGGGGTCTTGGCCAGGCGGCGCGAGGAAGTGTCCGGTCAGCACACAGCAAGGATTCATGCCTCCACTATCGGTCCTGGCAGGCACCTTGTAAAGTCGGGGCCCTTGACACCGAAAGGCGAATTTTCCTACCCTGAGTCTTCGGAGAAGGGGGTGAAATGACCAGGGAACGACTGGAAGGCCTGCCGATGACCGCACTCCTTGATCTGTCGGTGAAAGAGAATCTCTCGGTCGATGCGGGCATTTCCCGGGAAGACCTGATTGAGGAGCTTCTCGATGCCTACGAAGAAGACCGCCGGGAACGCGAGACCCTCCAGAACCTGATTCTCAAGATCGAGCAGTCGAAGTTCGACTCCTTAGTGATTCGTCCCTCCAGCTCCGCCTTCACCCAAGATCCGGTTCTTCCTGCCGCCTACGACGACAATACGGTCGACTTCGTTCTGCGCGACCCGGCCTGGGCCCTGGTCCTGTGGGAAGTCAGGAAGAAGGATCTGGACACCTGGAGCCAGGCTCCGTCGTTCCGGGGGCTGGTCCTCCGGGTTCTGGAGTTTTCGGGACCCCAATCTGAATGTCTGACCTTCTTTCCCATCCCCATTCCCCAGGGCTCGGGCAGCCGCTACCTTCACCTGCCTAC
>JAHFSN010000285.1 GCA_023265735.1 Spirochaetaceae bacterium
CACTACGAGAAAGGCCTCGTGGAGGGATTCAGCCGCCTGGGGAACGCCTACAAGGCCCGGGACATCGACGACGCCCTCGACCAGCTTACCAAGATCCTGAACCGTCCCTCCGAGAGCCTCGACGTGGTGCTCTGCCTCGACGCGACCCAGAGCATGGGGAAGAACATCCAGGCCCTCAAGGAGAAGCTCACCCAAGCCATGCACTCGGGACTTACCCAGGCCAAGTCGTACCGGATCGGCCTCGTCTTCTACCGAGACTACATGGAGGAGTATCTGGCCAAGGCCATTCCGTTTACCTCGGACCTCGCCCAGGTGCAACGCGACCTCGACCCCGCCGAAGCCGAGGGGGGAGGGGACATTCCCGAGGCGGTGGTGGAGGGAATGCGGGCAACGTGACCGAGGACGGCATGAAGCAGCTAGCCGATGACAAGCATATCGAGCGTCAGCTCATTATGCTTCCTCAGACGGAATTCTAGAAAAGAAGCGGACGGGTCAACCGAACCAGCCAAACCACTTCTTAGGTTTGGAGGCACGGTCCTTCACCTCTTGGAGCATCTTCTGGGAGAGGATCTTGACCCACGCCGGTGCTCCCGAACTCTTATCCAAGTCGTTATAGTCCGCCAGGATGCTCTCGAGACCGGCCTGGGCCTCGGCGAGCCTGTTCTTCTTCATCTGCAGCACCGCAATCTCGTACCGAGCCGAGAACGAATCCTCGTGGGCGGCCTCGGGCTGATACTCCAGGAAATCCTGGTAGATCTTCATGGCCTTCACGTACTCCCCGTCGTCCGACAGGGACTGAGCGCGCTGAAAGTAGATTTGAGCGGAGGCATCGCGGGGAATGGGAGGGGCCGACTTGCACGAGACCAAAAGCAGAACAACAGCGAAGATGGTCAAAACGGACTTCATCGGCAGAACCTCTCGCCGGTGAATCTAGCATCGACGGTGCCCAGCGTCAATGTGCGCATCAGTTCTGGAACCTGGCCGAATCTGTTACCATGGACGGCATGTTAGCCGTCATCATCAACGTGGGCGCCGTCATCGTCGGTTCCGCCATAGGTCTTCTCTTTGGGAGAAGGAACAACGAGAAACTCAAGACTCTAGTCATGACCTGCGCCGGGTTAACGACCCTGCTGATCGCCCTGCAGATGGCGTGGAAGGGGCAGCGCATCCTGTACCTGCTGCTGTCCCTGCTCCTCGGCGGCCTAGTGGGCTATGCCCTCGACATCGAGGGCCGCATCCTGAAGTTGGGCGAGGCCCTCAAGAGGCTGGTTCCCGGATCGAAGGACGATTCGGGCGGCTTTGCCCAGGGTTTTCTGGCCGCCAGCGTGCTCTTCTGCGTGGGGGCCATGAGTATCCTGGGGTCGTTCCAGGCCGGCGCCGAAGGGAAGATGGACATCATCCTGATCAAATCGGTGATGGACGGGACCATGGCCATCATCCTGACCGGGGCCCTGGGGATCGGCGTCGGGTTTTCGGCCCTCTCCATCCTCGTCTACCAGGGGGCCCTCACCCTGGCGGCCGTTTGGGTGAAACCATGGGTCGACCTGCATCCCCTGGTCCTCAGTGAGGTTTCGGGGGTCGGCGGGCTCATGGTCGCGATGATCTCTCTCAATCTGCTCGAGCTGAAGAAGATCCCCACGGGCAACTTCCTGCCGGCCCTGGTGGTGGTGGTGTTCTTCGTCCTGGCCGATCCGTGGCTGAAGCCCCTTATGGGAGGCTGACGCCCCTTACTGTTCTTGGGGGTTGTACCACGGGAACACCCGCAGGCCCTCGGACTCCAGGCGGGTCCGGGAACATTCCGTCACAACCTCGGGGGAGCGCTGGGGCCCATAGACAAACCACGGACCCCGACGCTCGGACTCGGCCAGGGGACGAACATGGGTCGCAAGGTCCGGCCAGCACGAGTAGTGCGACTGGGTGTTCTCGAGGGTACCCGTTGCTAGGGCAGCCAGATCGGAAACCACGGCGCTCGCGGTGGGTTTGGCCCCGGCTCCCCTTCCCTGAAAGTAGAGGAAACCCGTCTCGTTGCCGTGGACGAGAACTCCGTTGAAGGGACCGTCGAGGGCCGCCAGGGGCTGACCCAGGGGAATCACCGTCGGTTCTACGGAAAAATGGTAGCCTTGGTTCGTCCGGTCGGTCCGGGCCAGGAGCTTCACCCGGCTGTTCAGGGAGGCGGCGGCCTCCAGGTCGCCGACCTTCACGGTCTCGAGGCCCCGAAGGGGAATCTGTTTCCAGTCGGCCCACACGCCCATGGCCACCGAGGTCAGCAGCGCCAGCTTGTGGGCGCTGTCGGTGCCCGACACATCGAGGAAGGGGTCAACCTCGGCAAAGCCCAGTTCCTGGGCCTGCCGGAGGGCCACTTCGTACGAGAGGCCTTGGGTGCCCATCTGCCAGAGAATGTAGTTGCAGGTTCCGTTGACAATGCCCGAAAGTCCCTCGATGCGGTTGGCCACCAGGTCTTCGGCCAGGGTCCGGACGATGGGGATGGCGCCGGCGCACGACGCTTCAAAGCCAATGGTCCTCTTGTGAGACCGCGCCAGGGCGAAGAGTTCCGGCCCAAAGGTCGCCAGGAGGGCTTTGTTGGCGGTCACGACGTGCTTCCCGGCCTTCAGAGCCGACTCCACCACCGCTTTGGCGAACCCGGTTCCCCCCGCCAGCTCGATCACCACCTTGACGTCGGGATTTCTCAAAACCTCATCGACCGACGTCCGGAAGAGAGAGGGGCCGAGGCCCAGAGACTTCGCGTGGCCAAAGTCCTTATCGACGATGGAGAGGAGAGGAAAGGAACTGCCCGTTCTGCTTTCCAGCAGAGAGGCCGATTCGGTGAGAATTTGCGCCGTTCCACCCCCGACGGTTCCGCAACCGACGAGGGCTATCCCCCAACGACTCATTGGGGGGGAATGATCAATTGCCAGCCGGGATAGATCAGATCCGGGTTTTGAATCAGTTTCTGGTTGCGCTTCCAGATCTTGGGCCAATCCCAAGGAGTTCCGAAGATGTCCTTGTATTCGGCGATCCGCCAGAGGCTGTCCCGACGGTCGGGGATAAGCCGAACGGTGTAGACCTTGTCGACGGCCATGGCCAAATACGTCTCGACCAATTTCTGAGCTTGCAGGAAGGACTCGTTGGCCAGGGTGAGGTCGCCGGAGTCGTAGGCCTTCACTCCCTGGGTCCACAGTTCCTTCGCTTGATCAAGGTAGGTCACCCTCTGAACGTCACCCAAGACCACGACCGAGCCGTCTTCGGGGATAACCACCGAGACGGGTTTGGTCTGGAGCTTCTTCAGCTCGTCCTGACCATTCCAAGGCTGGGGCGGGATGATGTTATCCTTGGGGTCCACCACGGTCTTCCCCGACGCATCCTCGATCTTCTTCATCGTACCCAGCATCAGCTCTTCGGTCTGCTTGCGCAGCATGGCATCCTTGGCCTTCGAGGCGGCGGATTTGGCTTGGAAGAGCGCCGTCGACCAACCCTCCTCGGCAGCATCGAGCCGATACTTTTTCCAGGCTCCGGTGGCCTGGAAGAACGAGTCATTGGCCGACTGGACGAGGTCGGGAACCCAAACAAAGGCGTCGGCCGCTTCGGCGTCGTCGAGGGCCTTCTGGGCCTGGAGCCTCAGGTCCTGGACGGCCAGCAGCTTGGCCGTCAGTTTCGCGGCGTCGTCGTCGAGGGCCTTGACGGCTTCATCGACCAGCGGGGAACCCTTCTTGTAGTCTTGAACGACGGAGGCCTTGGCCTTGTCGGCCTGGGCGAGCACCATCGCGGTGCCCTCGGCGTCCCAGCGCTCCGCCTGGAGGGCCTTGAGCCGGGCCGCCGCAGCGTCGAGCCTGTCGAGGGCGGCCTTGGTCCGGGCTGCCGAAGCGGCATCGCGGGCTGCGTTGGCTTTCTCTATCGACGTTTTGAGCAGCGCCCGGGCCGCATCGGGGTTCGAGGCCGCCTGGGCGTGGGCATCGGTCAGGTCTTTTCGGGCGGCGTTGAGGAGGGCAGGACTGTACTTGTCGGCCTCCACGGCCACGGCCTCGGCAATG
>JAHFSN010000286.1 GCA_023265735.1 Spirochaetaceae bacterium
CTAGCTGACTACTCTAGCATAGCGTGATTAGGGGGTCAAACAACCCTAAACCATCTTGCCAGAAGAAGCTCTCCCTAGCATAGCACGTTCGGACAACCCTATTTTCCCAGGGAATCGGCGCACTTTTGCAGGGCCGTTAGGTAGAGATAGCGGTTGAAGGCTTTGGAACTGGTGACATCAGCCAAGATGGGACTCTTTTGGACGAGAAAGAGGGCGACCTTGGCCGAATTTTCCTCAGAGAGCTGGTCGATGGACATCTTCATCGCCCAGCGAGCGATTTCGTTGTCGACCTGCTGGCGGGCCTTCCGAGCCGTTTCGGGGTCCAGTTTCAGGTTCCACTGGGTGGCCAGCTTCTCGCGGTCGGTCACCAGGGAGTCCCGGTTCTGAAGGGCGGGCGCCAGGGACTTGAGTCGCTTCAGCTCGGCCGCCTTCTGGACCCTGGGGTCGGGGGCCGCTTCGGTGGCCGGACCGGCTCCGGCCTTGGCCTTCTTGGAGGCGCCCTCGGGAGCCCCGGCCCCGGCCTTGGCCACCGCGGCTTCCTTCACCTTGGGGCTTCCCCGTCCCCCAAAGAACGCGGCCAGTTTCCTCAGGAGAAACCCGACCAAGCCGTCCTTCATGAAGATGAGGTTCCAGGCGTTCTTGACCATCAGCGGGTACACCTGGGCCAACCCGAGGACCCCCACCAAGGAACGGTGTTTCAGGCGGTCCTTGTCCTCGTAGAGCACCGGATCGAGACCCTTGGTGACCACGTCGACGGCGTTCAGATTGCCCTTGTGGCCGTCGGGCCAGAGGGAACGGCTGATGGCCAGGACCTCCCTCTCGGTGGAGACGTAGTCCTTCAGGAAGTCCTGGAGCGTGGCCGCCACGACGCGTTCCTGGCGAACGGTGTCGAGGGCCTTCAGGAACTCCTTGGAGACCTGGCGCTCGTCAAGGTACAGTTCCTCGACGGGGGGGATCCCCTCCTTGGCCCACTGCTCGGCCAACCGCTCGCGCTGCGCCAAGGCCTCCTGTTCCCGAAGCTCCAGGAACGTGCGAACCAGATTGTCCCGGTGGATGAACGCGCCCCCCATCTCCAGAACCTCGGGGCGGGTGCCCTCCCGGGCGGTGAGGGGCAGAAGTTCAATGACGGAGGTGTACTTGGAACCGATCTCGCGGTTCTTCGACACGTCGGCGGTGGTTTTAAGCTCGTCGATGGTCAGGGGCCGGTTGCTGGCCTTGAGCCGGTTGACGAGGAGGGCCGCGTCCTGGGTCCGGTGGACCGATTCCTTTTCGGCCTTGCGTCTCTTAACCCGGAGGGCCATGGCGTGGGCGTAGGCGATCCGCGCCGCCTGAAACACGACGATCGTCCCTTTGATCGGGGTGGCCGAGGCTCGCCCCATGGCGCGGAGCACCTGGACCACGACGTAGACGGCGTTGGCAAAGGCCTCGCCTTCGGGATCGGCGTTGGTGAGCACCTTGTCGATGCGGTCCCCGAGAGGACTGGTTGTCGTGGCGAACTTCTCGCGGTACTTGGTCATGTAGGAGAGGTACTTGGACTGGACCTCGGCGGCGCCGTTCTGGTGATCGGTGCTGGTGAAGAACGCCCCCAAGACGGGAATGCACTTCTGCCTGACCAGGGTCCCCAGGGGGATGTCGGCCGGCATGACCAGCAGCAGGTCGGGGATGGGCCAAAACTGCATGAGGACGAGCTTCTTGCCGCCATCGTCTATGGTTTCCTGGAGTAAGGGGTTGGGGTTGGTCTCGTTGGAGTCGGGGCGGTCGTCGAGGGCCGTGCAGTGTTCCCCGGGGGTGAGGTGAGCCCGGTCGACCCCCGTCGCCTTGATGGTGGTCGAAACCGTGGGAAACGACGAGGGCCTGGTGACCAAGTCGGTGGGGTCCCAGTTATTGAAGACCTCGTGGAGGTAATCGAGGATGGTTTGAACTTCCTGGCCCCGGGCCAGTTCCCCGGGGGCCTGGCGCTCGGTGAGCAGCAGAGTGACGATTCCCTCGGGCGAATCGCTCTCGACGGTGGCCAGGCCCGCGCCCACGAGGATCTTCAGGGTGGCGTCGAGCTCCTTGGCCCGGTAGGCCGGGGGCACCTGTTCGAGGATGGATTCGGGAACGCTCTTGAGGAAGATTTCGACCTCGATGCGCGCGGTCTTGGCCTGCAGGTAGGCGTACCGGGCCAGCTGGACGAAGAGGGAACTGCGGACTTCGATCAGTCCTTCCTTGCGGAGTTCGCCTAAGATGTCGTCGAAGGCCTTCCGTTGGGGCGACCGCTCGGAAGGGTTTCTGGTCCATTGGGTCCAGGACGGCGGCATAATTCGGTCACTCATAGTCAAGATTTTATCCGAGGTGGGCGGATTGTTCCATCGTGTATTAGACTTTCTGTGTGAACCCGCCGTTCCCGCCCCCAACCCTGCACCTTCTCGACCTGCAGACCATCGATCTGATTGTCGCGGTCACCTTCCTCATCCAGGCCCTCGTGATCGCCATCAATTCCCGGTTGGCCCGGCAGTACCGCGGCATCCGGATGTTCCTGGCCTCGGAAGTCGTGCTGGCGGCCAGCTTTCTCCTCCTGGTCCTGCTGCCGGTGCTTCCGCCCGGTCCCGTGGGCCTTCTGTCCAGCGCCTTCTTCCTCTGGGGCCTGGCCCTCCAATACGGCGCCGTGGTCCGGTTCACCGACCAGCAGCCCTCGCGGACCCTCCTTTGGGGCCTGGCCGTCGTGGGGAGTCTCGTCCTGCTCCTCCTCGTGACCTGGCCGTTTCCGCTTCCCTTCGTGGCGATCCGGGAACTGCTGGCGGCGCCCCTGCTCTTTGGGGTCGCCTACTCTCTGAAGAAGGCCGACATCACCACCTATCGGACGGGCGCCATCGTGACCGGTCTGCCGTTCGTCGGCTATGGATGCCTCTCGGTGTACCGGGTGATCCGCGGCGTCCTCGACCCGAGCCTCATGCGACCCGGACCGAGCGTCCAGAACGACATTGACGCCCTCTTGGTGTTTGTTCTCAGTTTTCTTTGGACGGCGGGATTCCTGCTCATGATCAACCAAAGGCTGCAGGCCGATCTTCTTCGCCTGGCCACCCGCGATTCCCTAACGGGCTGTCTGAACCGCCGGGCCATGGCCGAGCGCCTCGAGGGGGAACTGCTCCGCTACCGCCGGTACGGCCGGGAATTCGCCGTCCTGCTCCTGGACCTCGATCGGTTCAAGGGGATCAACGACCGATGGGGCCACGCCGCGGGCGACGAGGTTTTGTCGGGGATCGCCCAGGTGCTGCACGGGGCCCTCCGGGGGGGAGACAGCCTGGCGCGCTGGGGAGGCGAGGAGTTCCTGGCGTGCCTTCCGGAGACGGAGCTGGACGAGGCCGCTCACCTGGCAGACAGGCTGCGGGACTTGGTGGCCGACCAGACTTTCAGTTTTGCCGACGTGTCTGTCACCTTCAGCGCGGGGGTGGCGTCCATCGGCCCCGACGAGTCCATCGACGCCCTCTGCCGCCGCGCCGACCAGGCCCTCTACCGCGCCAAGGAGACCCGGAACCGAACCGTCAAGGCCGAGGCCGACCCTCCCGCCTAGCCTGTGCCAGGCCGAGGGGTCCGGGGATAGAAAAGAAGAGACAGGATAACAGGATTATCAGGATTTACAGGATGAGATCGGGGATAGTCCTCTCTTTTGTAAAGGCCGGGAAGTGACTACCAGTCGGCGAGCGAAGCGAAGCCCGTGTAGATCTGGGCGAAGGAGATCGTCGTTCTGGCTAGGTCGAGTGGCGCTGGACCCCGCAGTCGTACTGTGTGTACGACGAGGACGGCCAGCACCGCGAGACGACGCCAGAACGGCGAGATCCAAGCCCTAGCTAACTCAGGGATAGGCTCATAGGCCCATGGTCTTCCCGTAGTCCCGGTACGCCTCATACAGCTCGTCGTAGACGGCCTTGCGTTCGGCCCGGGGGTTGAAGACGGCCCTCACCTTCACCAGTTGGTCCGAGGCCTCCTGCAGGGTCTGAAACTCTCCCTCGAACACTAGGGCGCAGGCCGCGCTCCCCAGG
>JAHFSN010000287.1:0-2345 GCA_023265735.1 Spirochaetaceae bacterium
GCCGTGGTGTCCGTGGCCCTGGGGGCGGCTTTCGTGGTCTCCCGGCTCATTGCCCGGCGGATCACCGACCCCATTCCCGCCCTCATCGCCCAGATGGAGGCCGTGGAGGAGGGTGACTGGGAAGCCCGCGTCGAGGTGAAGTCGGGCAACGAGCTGGGGGTCCTGGGGCGCAGCTTCAACCAGATGACGACCAAGCTGAAGGCCCTCATCGAAGAGGTCTATACCAGCCAGATCGTGCGCCGGGAGGCCGAGCTCAAGGCCCTCCAGGCCCAGATCAATCCCCACTTCCTCTACAACACCCTCGACGTGATCTACTGGACCGCGGAAATGGAGAAGGCCCCCAGTCGGCCGAGATGGTCCAGGCCCTGGCCCGGCTGTTCAAGTTGGGCCTCAACCATGGGGAAGAATTCACCACGGTGGGCCGAGAGGTCGAGCACCTGGAGAGCTACCTCGTCCTCCAGCGAGTGAGGTTCGAATCGCCGCCCGACGTTGTCGTCGATGTCGACCCAGCTCTGTCCCCCTGCGTGACGCCCAAGCTCATCCTCCAGCCGCTGGTGGAGAACGCCTTCGTCCATGGACTGGCGGGGTTGGAACGGCCCGGGCGGATCACCATCTCGGGACGCTGCGAGGAGAGGAGCGGACCGGTGGCGGTCTTTGTCGTGGAGGACAACGGAGTCGGCATGACGCCCGAGCGGCTGGCCGAGGTCCTCTCGGACGACGCCGCCAACCGCGAGAGCTACGGGGTAAAGAACGTGGACGAGAGCCTGCGGCTCTTCTTCGGCCGGGAGTTCGGCCTGACCATCGAAAGCACCCTGGGCCACGGGACGAAAGTCACCCTGGTTCTGCCCCGGACCACCGAACGGTTGCGGAGGCCGACGTGATTCGCGTCCTTATCGCCGACGACGAGAAGCGCATCCGCGACGGTCTCTCGGTCACCATCCCCTGGGCGGACCTGGGCATGGAGGTAGTGGGCGTAGCGGCCCACGGAGAGGCCGCCCTGGCCCTGGCCCGGGAGACCCGGCCCCAGATCATCCTCACCGATGTCCGGATGCCCCGCATGGACGGCCTGGAGTTCCTCAAACAGACCAAAGCCTTTCTTCCCCGGGTCCGGGTCGTCATCCTCAGCGGCTACGACGACTTCAGCTACGCCCAACAGGCCGTGAAACTGGGCGTCAGCGAGTACCTGGTCAAACCCGTGGGCGCCGAAACTATCCAGTCCGTCCTGGTCCGTTTGGCCCACGAGCTAGCCGACGAACCCGAAGAAGCCGAGGCCCGCCCCTCCCCGGCTCCCGCCCATCGTCTCGTCGAGGCCGTGGAGCGGGGGGACCCCCAAGCGGCGTACGCCGCCTTGGGGGAATGGCGGCGGGGCGGGGTTCGTGATGGGACCCAAGCCCGTCAGGAAGCCATTGATCTGGTCGACCTCGTCATCCAGCATCTGCGCCGCGACGGCTACGAGTTCCGGGAGGGCGACTCTCCCTCCCCTGCGGCGGCCCATTCAACGGTGCTGGGCCTCGAGGAGCCCTCCCAGGTCGAAGCGTGGCTGGACCGGCAAATCGGGGCCCTGGCGACCTTTGTGGACCGCAACAACCGGAACAACCGCCGGCTCATCGTCCGCCGGGCCCTCGAGATCATCGAGGCGGGATCCTCCGGAGACCTCTCCATCGAGCAGGTGGCCCAGGCCGTCGGCCTCAGCCCCAACTACTTCAGTCATCTGTTCAAACGAGTGCGAGGCCAGGGCTTCCGGGAGACCCTCAACGAAGTCCGCATCGCGAAGGCCAAGGCACTGCTCGAGGCGGGTGGCCACAAGGTCTACGAGGTCGCCCAAATGGTCGGCTTCTCGGACTACAAGTACTTTGCCGCGGTGTTCAAGAAAGTGACAGGGACGGCTCCGACTCGTCCTGGCCGAACAAGGTCGCGCCAGGACGAGTGACGGAAAGCCGAGTTCGTCCTCGGCCGAGTCGACCCTGGAGTCAGCTCGCCGCCCTGTCGCCAAGATCCCGACGGCGCAAACGCGATTGTCCGATGGACGGAGGCACGTACTG
The DNA here is from genome assembly GCA_023265735.1 of Spirochaetaceae bacterium. Lineage (GTDB taxonomy): Bacteria > Spirochaetota > Spirochaetia > JABEVK01 > JABEVK01 > JAIFLN01. The sequence goes on from JAHFSN010000287.1 coordinate 2,043, forward strand.
CGACGGGTCAGGAACGCCCACGTCGGTTCCCGGAGGCACGATGCGGTCGATCTGATCGAGAATATCGTCGGACAGGGCCACCTCGGCTCCCGCCAGAAAGTCATCCAGCTGCTCCATGGTCCGGGGCCCCAGGATGGTCGACGTGACCCCGGGGTGCGCCGTGGTGAACGCCATGGCCAGATGCGGCATCGAGAGTCCGGCCTGCTCCGCGAGGGTGACCAGCTCTTCCACCGCGTCGAGACGGTGTTCGTCCTGCATGGCCTTTCCCAGGAATTGCACCCGGAGGCTGTCGGGAAGCGGCTG
>JAHFSN010000287.1:2355-4012 GCA_023265735.1 Spirochaetaceae bacterium
CACGGGAAGGACCTCCCGCTCGATTCCTCGGTTGAGGATGGAATACGGGGGTTGCTCCACCCGAAACCGGGCCAGACCGCGCTTCTCGGCCACCCACTGGGCCTCGACGATCTCCGAGGCGGGAAAAGTGGACGAGCCGATGGCGCGGACTTTTCCCGAGCGCAGCAGGTCGGTCATGGCCGAAAGGGTTTCCTCGACATCGGTGCCCGGAGACGGGCGGTGGATGAGGTACAGATCAATGTGGTCGGTCTGGAGGCGCCGGAGGGAGGCCTCCACCTCCTGAATGATCCATCGGCGGGATCCCCCTTGCTGGTTCGGGTCGGTGCCCATGGGTCCATAGACCTTGGTCGTCAGGACCACGTTCTCCCGGCGGCCCTTGAGGGCCTTCCCCACGATCTCCTCCGACTCACCCTGGGAATACCTGTCGGCGGTGTCTACAAAGTTGATCCCCGAATCCAGGGCCTTGTGGATGATCCGGATGGCCTCGTCGTGGTCCCGGTTGGCCATGCCGAAGTTCATGGCCCCCAAACAATAGGGGCTCACTTGGATGCCCGTTCGTCCCAGCGGTCGATATTTCATGCAATTTCTCCTTGTTTGTGGAAAGACTCTCGATTTCTTACCAGGGGAGGGTCCCCAGGGTGGCGTGGGTGAAGGTCCCCGTCGGGCCCTCGGGACCGAGGAGAGCCAGTCGCACGGCTTCGGCGGCCCCTTCTTCCAGGGTCTCCGTCCCGGCATAGTTGTTGAGGTTCGTCTTGGTGAAGCCGGGTGAAACGGCGTTGACCTTGATCGATGTCGACTCCAGCTCGATGGCCATGGCGACGGTCATGGCGTTGAGCGCCGTTTTCGAGGCCGCGTAGGTCGGAATGAAGATCCGGCGGTAGGGATAGCTCGGGTCCGAGGCCCGGGTCAGGGACCCCACGCCGCTGGACACGTTGATGATCCGGGCGTAGGGAGCCTCCCGAAGCAGAGGAAGCATGGCCTGGTAGACCTGAAGGGGCCCGAACACGTTGGTCTCCCAAACGGCACGGACCTCCTCCAGAGACACGTTGCTGGGCCGGGCCGACTGGGCGTACTCCTCAACGCTCTGGTCGAGCCGCTTCGTGCCCCGCGAAATGGCCGCATTGTTGACCAGCACGTCGAGGCGCCCAAATTCGGCTCGGACCCGGCCCGCGGCCGCGTCGATGGACGCCCGGTCGGTGACGTCGAGCTGAACGGCGTGGGCGGACGTTCCTATCTCTGCTGCCGCCGCCCGGCCGCGGTCCAGATTTCGCGATCCGACCAGGACCGTGAAGCCGTTCGCGGCCAGTTCTTTCGCAATTTGAAAGCCGATTCCTTGGTTTGCCCCCGTGACGAGGACAACGGGTTTCTCAGACATGGACTCTCCTTGATTCGCCGACGGCTGGTTCCCCGCCGGTGCGATGTGATATAGTGGAATAAACGGAACTCGGTTCCGATTGATAATATATGGAACGACGATCCGTTTGTCAATCGTAAGAGGATCATTGTTCCGTATTGAGGATAAAGTCATCATGGACAAGAAGAAAGGCACCACAGACCAGACCGGAGATCCGGGGGATTCTCAAGAACGCAAGGTCCGATCCGACGCCCTACGCAACCTCGACACCCTCGTTCAGGCCGCCAAGGAGGTGTTTGCCGC
>JAHFSN010000288.1 GCA_023265735.1 Spirochaetaceae bacterium
GGGGGAGGTGACGCCGTTGGGGGAGTCGTTTGGCGTTGGAGCAGGTAGGCCAGCACGTTTTCCCCTCCCGTTATTTGCGCCAGTACCGGAAGAAGAGACCCAGCAGTCGCGGCACGGCTGCCATCCGGGCCTGCCACCGGGGCGCGTACTGGAACGCCTGGAGGGCCTTGAGGCCGTTGTAGATCTTCTTGGAGTGGGGGTGCCACCAGGGGTTGCGGCGGCGGAGCGGCAGGATGTCGTCGACCACCACCTGACCCTGGACCATCTCCCGCAGGCCCTCGAGGCCGTGGGTGCGGCCGATGCCCGAGGCGCCGAAGCCGCCCCAGGGGGTCTCCGCCAGACCGTGGGACATGAGGTGGTCGTTGATGAGCACGGCGCCGGCCCGGACCTGCTGGGCCAGTTCCTTGGCCGCCCTGTGGTCCCGGGACCAGATCGACGACGTGAGGCCCATGGACGAGTCGTTGGCCAGGGCGATGGCCTGCTCGTCGGTACCGAAGGGGACGACCACGATGACGGGGCCGAAGACCTCTTCGTTCCAGGCCGGCGATTCGGGGGTGACGCCCACCAGGATGCGCGGGGTGAGCCACGCCTTTCCCGCCGCCTTGGGGTCGGGAGCGGGGTCAACCAGCAGCCGGGCGCCGCCGGCCACCGAGGACTTCACCTGGGACTCGACGGCCTTCTTCTGGGCCGGGCTGATCATTTCGCCGATATCCGTGTCAAAACTCTGGGGGTCGCCCACCCTCAGCTCGGCTACCCGCTGGGTGAGGAGCCGGCAGAAGGGTTCGTACACCGACTGATGGACGAGGATGCGCTGGGCGCCGCCGCAGGACTGGCCGGCGTTCGACAGGCCCGCCCAGATGAGGCCCCGGACCGCGAGGTTCAGGTTGGCGTCGGCCCGGACGATGGCGGCGTCGTTGCCTCCCAGTTCGAGGACCAGGGGGAGGAGCCGGGGGGCGGCCTCCTTCATGAGCTGCTGGCCCACCTCCACCGAACCGGTGAAGAAGAGCTTGTCGACCCCTCCCTTGACCATGGCCGGTCCGGCTTCGGCCCCGGGGAGCTCCGACAGCTGGACCAGGTCTTTGGGGAACCCCGCCTCGGCGAAGAGCCCGGCGATGGACCGGCCCACGGCCTTCGACGCCGAGGCCACCTTGAGGACCACCGCGTTCCCGGCCAGGAGGGCCATGACCACCTCGCTGAACGGGATGGCGAAGGGGTAGTTCCACGGCGAGATGATGCCCACCACGCCGTAGGGCTGGTAGTGGATCCGGCCGCGCTTGTTGGCCAGGAGGAGGTTTCCGCCCGGAGTGGTATGGGACCGGAACGCCTTCTGGCCGTGGCCCACGTACCACCGGAGCGCCAGGGTCGCCGGGACGATTTCGGTGGACAGGGCGTCGGTGAGGGTCTTCCCCGAGGCCTTGGAGACCACCTCCGACAGCTCGTCGGCCTTCTCGACCAAGAGGGACGAGACCCGTTTGAGGAGGGCCGCCCGGGCTTTCCAGGGTTGCAGTTTCCAAAGGTGATGGGCTTGGCGGCCCAGGGCGATCGCCTCGGCCAAGGGTCCCTCAAACGGGGTCATGACTTCCTCCCGGTAAAATGGTCCATGGAATGGTTGATGCCAAAGAAGCCCGCCACGGCGTCGAGGAAGCCCACGGGGAAGGGGCGGAGCAGAAAGATCGACCTCACGAACCACGGGACGATGACCCGCTTCTTCCGGCGAACCACGGCCCCCACGATCTTGCGGGCCACGACCTCGGGTTTCAGGATGGGAAGCAGCAGGGGGAACTTGGTCGACACCCCCGCGAACATTCCCGTGTCGATGAAGAAGGGACAGACCACGGTGCTCAGAACTCCGGTCTTCTTTCCGCTCAGCTCGGTCCGAAGGGCCTCGGAAAAGCCGACGGCGGCAAATTTGCTGGCTGAATAATCTACTAAACCGCGCACGCCAATCAACCCCGCCGCGCTGGCGATGGTGACGATCTGCCCGGACTTCTGGGCCAGCATTCCAGGGAGGAAGGCCTTGGTCACCCAGAAGAGGGAGAGGGTGTTCACGGCCATGGTCTGCTCGATCTTTTCGTCGCTGGTCTCGAGGAGGCTGCGGCCCGAAACGACCCCGGCGTTGTTGACCAGCACGTCGACGGGGCCGTCGGCCGCCAGGAGGGCCTCGGCCACCCGGTACACGGCCGCCCGGTCCGAGACATCGCAAACCGCCCCCTTCAGGTCGAGGTTCTTCTCCTGGGCCTCGGCCTCGACGGCGGCAATCCCCTGGGGATGGAGGTCCCAGATCCGGACCCGCATGCCCAGGGAGGCCAGGCCGAAGGCCACCAGCCGGCCGATGCCGCTCGCGCCGCCGGTGACGACGGCCAGTTTGTTTTGGAGTGAGTTCATAAGCTCAGTATGGGCTCAAGTCATCGTCTCGAAAAGGACCCTCCTTCCAGGGATCGTTTCTCCACATTCCTACATTTGCGTAGAATGCGAACTCAAAAATCTCAAGAATGTGGTGATTTTGGCCCATGATCTGTCCATATATTGTTCGGCTAAGTGTTGACCTGCCGGGAGATAGGAATCTTGTATACAAGATGGCATGTCTCTTGCAGAGGGACGGCATGGTCACTTCAGCGGTTTCGGGCGTCCTCCTGGAGACTCGGGGACTGAGCAAGCACTTTGGCACCCTCAAGGCCAACGACGGCATCGACCTCACCATCCGGGCCGGCCAGACCCACGCCATCCTGGGGGAGAACGGCGCCGGCAAGAGCACGCTGATGAAGCTGCTCTACGGCTACTACCAGCCCACGTCGGGGACCGTGCTGGTCGACGGGGCCGAGGTGACCGTCGAGAGCCCCCGGAAGGGCCGGTCCCTGGGCATCGGGATGGTGTTCCAGAACTTCAACCTCATCCCGGCGTTCCGGGTCTGGGAGAACGTGGCCCTCTTCCTCGATACCCCGCCGCCCAAGGACGCCCTGGTGTCGAAGATCCGGCAGCTGTCCCAGGAGTACGGCCTGGGCATCGACCCGCTGGCGTTGGTCCGTGACCTGCCCATGGGCGACCGCCAGAAGGTCGAGATCGTGAAGATCCTGGTGGCCGGGGCCCGGGTGCTCATCTTCGACGAACCCACCAGCGTGCTGGCCCCCCACGAAGCCGAGAACCTCTTCGTCATCTTCGACCGGCTGCGGTCCGAGGGGTACGCGGTGCTCTTCATCAGCCACAAGATGGCCGAGGTACTCAGGTGCGCCGACTGGGTCACCGTGCTGCGCAAGGGGAGGGTGGCCGCCTCGGCGCCCCGCCAGGGTCTGGACCGCCACGGTCTGGTGAAGCTGCTGGTGGGTCAGGAGACGGGCGAGTGGGAGGAGGTGGCTCCCCACGCGTCGTCGGCCCGGGCCGAGGAATCGCTGCTCGAATTCATCAACGTCGGGTGCGCCACCGACGACGGCCGGGTGGGCCTCGAGGCCATCTCGTTCCAGATCGCCCCCGGGGAGATCCTGGGGGTGGCCGCGGTGTCGGGGAACGGACAGGAGTACCTGGCCGACCTGGTCCTCGGACTTCGGCCCCTGACCACCGGCACCATCGGCCTGGCCGGCCACGACACCGACCGCCTCAGCCCCCGGGACGCCCTGGCCGCCGGGGTGGCCGTGTTGCCCGAGGACCCCATCCGCCAAGGAGCCATCGGCGGCCTGACCGTCCGCGAAAACCTGATCCTGGGCCACCAGAGGGACTACTGGACCGCGGGGGGCTGGCACCCCAACCGGGCCCAGGTGGAAGCCGACGCCCAGGCCGCCCTCATGGGGGCCTTTGTGCAGTCGGCGCCGCGGCTCGACGCCCGGGCCGGCGACCTGTCGGGGGGTAACCTGCAGCGGGTGGTCATCGCCCGGGAGCTCTTCCGCAGCCCCCGGATCTTTTTGAGCTACTACCTGACCCGGGGCCTCGACCTGTCGAACGCCCGGGCCGCCCGCGACCTGGTGCTGGCCCACGCCGACCGGGGTATGGCCGTGCTCTTCGTCAGCGAGGAC
>JAHFSN010000289.1 GCA_023265735.1 Spirochaetaceae bacterium
CGGCTGGATCACCCCATCGCAAATGATCGACGGCCTGGCCCTAGGCGAAACCACCCCCGGCCCCCTCATCATCGTGGTGAGCTTCATCGGCTTCCTGGGAGCCTGGTCCCACCAAGTCTTCGGACCCGACGCCCTCGTCCTGGCGGGGGTGGCCGGGGCCCTGGTGGTGACCTGGTTCACCTTCCTTCCGTCGTTTCTCTTCGTTCTGATCGGTGGTCCCCTCATCGAGGCGACCCAGGGAGACCTGCGCTGGTCGGCGCCGCTGACGGCCATCACCGCAGCCGTGGTGGGCGTCATGGTGAGCTTGGCGGTGTTCTTTGCCATCCACGTCCTGTGGCCCGCGGGGCTGGCCGACGCGTTTCACGTCCCCTCGGCTCTCTTGGCCCTGGCGGCGGCCGTGGCGCTCCTCGTCTTTCGGCGAAGTGCCATCGAGGTGATTGGCGGATCGGCGCTGGTAGGATTGGCGTTGGCGGCGGGAGGGCTGCGATGAAGAAAGACGGTCGTGTGGTGGAGCTGAAGGACGGACGGGTGATGGTGGCCGTGGCGGGCAACGCCAACGGTGACCAGAAACTGGCCCCCTGCTGCGTGGTTCCCTCGGTGGTGGAAGCGGCGACCAACCCTCGGGGCTGGGACGTGAGACCCGGAGACCTGGTGACCCTATCCGATGGACTGGGCCTCACTATGACCGGGGCGGGGTCGTTCCTTCTCCTTCCGGGAATTCTTCTAGGCATCACGCTGACCTGGCTGGTGCCCGCCGTGGGTTGGGGGCATACTCTGGGGGAAATAGGGGCGGGGGCGGCCAGCGTCGTCCTGGGCGTCGTCCTGGCCGTTCTGTTCTTCCGAAGCCTAAGGCTCGAACGCTTCCCGGTGGTGGTGAAGTGGACCTCGGTGCCGGACGAGGGGAACTGCTGCGAAGACGAAGAGACCTGAGCCCGGCCGGGCCCCCAAAGGAGTTGTCGTGGAAATCTCGATGGAAACGTGGTTGGGTGTGATAGGCGGCGCGGTGGTGCTCGTCATCTTCTTTGCCGGAATCCGGATCATCCGGCCCACTACCCGGGGTCTGGTAGAGCGTCTGGGAAAATACCGGCGGTACGCCGAACCGGGGTTCCATTGGATCATCCCCATCGTCGAACAGCTGTACGAGGTGAACATCACCGAAGTGATGTTCAACGCCGAGCCCCAGTTCATCATCACGTCGGACAACCTGAACGCCAGCGTCGACGCCCAGATCTACTTCCGGGTCCGGTCCGACGAGGAAAGCGTGAAGAACTCCCAGTACAGCGTCTTCGACTACCGCACCCAGATCGTGAACCTGGCCCGGACCACCCTGCGCAACATCATCGGGACGATGACCCTGAAATCGGCCAACAGCGAGCGCGGCAAGATCAACTCGGAGCTGCAGAAGACCCTTCGCCAGGAAACCTCGGCCTGGGGCATCGACATCGTCCGGACCGAACTGATGGAGATCGATCCGCCCGAAGACGTGCAGGAAACCATGAACAAGGTGGTGAAGGCCGAGAACGAGAAGGTGGCCGCCGTGGACTTCGCCACTGCCACCGAGACCATGGCCGACGGAGCCCGCCGGGCCGAGATCAAGAAAGCCGAGGGCATCCGGCAGGCCAAGATTTTGGCCGCCGAGGGCGAGGCCCAGGCCATCCAATTGGTCAACGAGGCAGCCGACAAGTACTTTGTGGGGAATGCCCAGCTGTTGCGGCGCCTCAGCGCGGTCGAGACGGCTTTAGCCCAGAACGCCAAAATTGTGGTGCCCGCGGGGACAGAGCTCGTCAATGTTATCGGGGATCTGGCAGGAATTCTCCCGCTCAAGAAGGACGGCCCCTCGGAAAAGGCTTAGCCCCGCCGATAAGGGGAGGGGAGGCACCATGACACGGACTCGGTTTCTGGCATTCCTGGGCATGTGGATCGCGGTTCTGGGCGGTTCTCTGGCGGCCCAGGCCCCCGCGTCCGGATTGACGCTCACCGGCAAGGATGTGCGGGTGGTGCCCCAGGACGATGGGCTCCACCTCATCATCCGCCAGATCCCCGGGCTCGCCTCCGTGATGCTGACCGAGGCCTTCGAACTGCCGGACCACAAGCTGGCCACCTACAGCTGGCGGGCCCCGAAGCCCAACGATGTGAACGGCGCCGAGAAGCGCCTCCTCAATGGAAAGCCCCTCCCCTCCCCCAACCTCTTCCTCATCTCGTCCACCGTGATCTCCGATCCGTACTTTGGGCCCTCGTTCGAGGTCCTCGTGCCCCCGGTCATGGAGTACGGGTCGAAGGATCTTCCCAATTCCCGGTACGGCCAGGTGGATGTGACGGCGACCCTGGCCCGGGGCGAGAAGGTTTGGTTCTCGATCCGGACCTTCGCCAAGCCCTACCAGGACTACACCGGCGCCTACAAGGACAACGCCTTCGAGTTTTCCACCATCGTGGTGACCCAGGCCCTCCCCCTCGACGGCAGCTACTACGTGAAGGGCAACGAAGACCTGTTTCGAAGGTTGGGGACGATCTTCAAGGCCCGGGACGCCGCCGACGGCGTGAAGTTCCTCAAGACCCAGTTTCAGGACAACGTCGACCTGGTGGTTTGTCTCGACCTGACCAAGAGCATGGGCAAGGACCTGGCGGCCCTGAAGACCGACCTGCTGCCCAACCTCACGGACACGATGGCCGGACTCCACAACTTCCGGCTGGGGTTGGTGGAGTATCGGGACTACGGGGAGACCCTGGTCACGAAGCCCTTTGCTCTGTCCCCGGACCCCAAGACTTTGATCCGGGAAGTCTCGGCGGCCGAGGCCCTGGGCGGCGGCGACATCCCCGAAGCGGTCATCGAGGCCTTCGACGCGGGGCTGGGGCTCTTCGGGGCGGAATCGAAGGAAGGCGTCCGGAGGGTCCTGGTGATCTTCGGCGACGCCCCCCAGCACGACTCCCCCCGGGGCAAGGTGAAGGAGAGCGAAGTCGTGACCCGGGCCGCCGCGCTGGGAGTCGAGGTCCGGCCGGTGCTGCTGCCGGTTACTCCGTTTTAGCGGGGGCGTTCCGGACGACACGGAACCCCAGGTTGTCGCCTGTGGTCTCGGGGCTGTCGTCGGCCCGGTAGTAGGGCCGGAAGGCGTCGAGGTGATCCTCGTTCCAGGCTCCGCCGCGACTGACCCGGTCCGAGCCCGTGGCCGGTCCCCGGGGATCGGTCGACGGCAGGTTCGATCGGTCGAAGGCGTACCAATCCCAGCACCATTGCCAGACGTTGCCGGCCAAGCCGTCAATCCCCAGCTCGTTCGGGGGGAGGGTCTTCACCTGGTGGGTCTGGCCGTGGGAATTGAAGAATCCCCAGGCCACCTTCTCGGCCGCGTTGGACCCCGGAAAGTCGTAGCCCTTGGAAAGTTTGCCACCCCGGGCCGCCCATTCGTACTCGGCCTCGGTGGGGAGCCTCCACCCCGGGGCCGCGGGGTCCCAGGTGACGGTCGTCCCATTGATGAGGTACGCGGGGGACAGACCTTCGGCGAGGGAAAGCTGGTTGCAGAAGGCCACCGCGTCGAACCAGCTGACCTTCTCCACGGGGGACAGAGCATCGGGGTAGCGCGCCGGGTTCTTACCCGTCACCTTCAGATACTGGCCCTGGGTCACCACGGTCTCGCCCATCAGGAAGGACGAGACCGTTACGGCCCGGCCCGGGTTCGGAGGGTCGAGGGTCCTCAGACCTTGCGGGAACGTGCCGCCCTCGACCAGCACCGTCGGAATGAGAGACGGAGTCTGGGCCGAGAGCCCCCAGCCCAGGACCGCGAATAGGACGAACCATGTGGCCTTCATGTTCCGATGATCGGTCAGGCGGGTTTGTTCTTGAGGATGCCCTCGATCTGGACCAGCACCGCCTCGTCGAGTTTGTCCGCAAAGTCGGCGGCCTTCAGGTTCTCGGTCAGCTGTTCCGGCCGGCTGGCTCCCAGAATGGCGGTCGACACCCGAGGGTTCTTCAGTGTCCAGGCGATGGCCAGCTGGCTCAGGGTA
>JAHFSN010000290.1 GCA_023265735.1 Spirochaetaceae bacterium
TGGGGACCACGTCTTCCCCCTGGGCCAGCACCCAGGCCAGGGCCAGTTGGGCCGGCGTCACACCCTTCTCCGAAGCCAGGGCTTCTACGGCGTCGACGAGCCGCCTGTTGACGTCGAAGTTTTCTCCTGTCATCCGCGGATTCACCGACCGGAAGTCGCCCGCGGCGAAGTCCGAGGGAGCCTTGATGGCCCCGGTAAGGAACCCCCGGCCCAGGGGACTGTACGCCACGAAGGCGATGCCCAGCTCGCGGAGAGTCGAAACCACATCGGCGAAGGCGTCGCGGGTCCACAGGGACAGCTCGGTTTGGAGGGCGGTGATGGGGTGAACCTTGTGGGCCCTGCGGATCGTCGAAGGCCCCGCTTCGGAGAGTCCCAGCCACCTCACCTTTCCGGCCGCCACCAGCTCGGCCATGGCGCCCACGGTTTCCTCGATGGGCACCGTCGGGTCGACGCGGTGCTGGTAGTACAGGTCAATGTGATCGACACCCAACCTCTTGAGACTCTGGTCGCAGGCGGCCTTGACGTACTCGGGCCTGCCGTTGATCCCCAGGTGGGCCCCGTCGATGCGGCGCATGTTCCCGAATTTCGTGGCGATCACCACCTGGTCCCTGACCCCGCGAAGGGCCTGGCCGACCAGGGACTCGTTGGCCCCCACCCCGTACATGTCGGCCGTATCGAAGAACGTCACGCCTCGGTCAAAGGCCTGCTTCAGGAGGGCTTCCGACGTCGCATTGTCCGAAGGTCCGTAAAAATCCGACATTCCCATGCAGCCCAGCCCGATGGCCGAGACCGTGGGCCCATTCTTCCCCAAGGTTCTTGTTTTCATGTGCGAAAGGTAACCACGGTTCGCACCAACGTCAAAGCGCCGCACCGCTCCCGGGCCGCCAAAAAAGGTTGCGCTTTCCCTTTCGCGGCGCAGACAGGGTCGTCCGGGCTTCGGGCAGTTTGTAGGGCTTGCGGCGGTAGCCGGTCCTCTGGGGATCGGAGGCGCAGGCCAGCTGGAAGTCCTGCATTCTCTGAAAGAGCCGGGGGAGAGCCTCGGGGTCGGGATACACGTCGAGGCCCGAGGCCACCAGGGCCAACAGCAGCTGATGCGTGGCCTCGAGGGTCGAGAGGCACCATTCGTGGGGCTGCCTCTTGATCACGAACCGGCTCTTCTCGGTGGGGGTAAACATGAGTTTGGGGAGACCCTGGAGGCATTTCGACTGGGTCAGCATCTTTTTGGCGCAGGCCCAGGTTCCATCGAGAAGGAACACCACCAGCCGTCGGCCGCCCAGGTTCTGGGGTGTCAGCCCCCCCTGAGAAACGTTGAAAGCATCTTCGGCGGGATAGAGGAGAACGGGAAAGTTGCCGGGGTCCTGGATCAGATTCTGTACAGCTGGATGATCGTCGAAACTGACGCCCATTTCGATGACGCTGTCGGCCAGACTCAGAGCCGTCAAACGCCCCGTTCCCGCCTTCTCCTGCTTAAATTCCTTGGGATGCATCAGAAAGACGAACTGCGTTTGCACGGCTTGGGCGGTGATTTCCCCGCACCAGCAGCGTTCCCGGGGCCAGAAGCAGCGCCAGCAGAATTCCCTCAATCTTCCCCTTCCACAATGGGAATCTGCTCGGCTTCGAGCCTCGCCACGGCGGCCGGAATCTTGTAGATGGAACCCAGAGCCTTCCACAGCCGATCTTCCCTCAGACCGGCCCGGTGCAGGATCTGAAGCATCCATTCAATATCGACGTAGACCCCCCGGGGATCGGCTTCGTCTCGGTCGAATTCTCTCAGGGAAAACGAGGAGGCGGTCCCCCGGACCCTCTGGTCCTGCTCGAGGTAAGCGAAGGCCTCCGCAGGGGTCACACCCACCTCACGAGACCCGAAGGCAAGAGCTTCGACGGCGCCTACCCCATCGGCAAACACCTTGGTGTAGAGCCAAAATTGAAGATCTTCCTTCTGTTCATCGGTCATGGCTTGAACCTTGTCACCCGTGGCTTTTCTTGTCAAGCGCGGCTATTCTTTCTGGTATGGGTTCGTTTGCCGAGGACCTCGCCGCCGCGCAGCTGACAATTTCTTCTCTGAACGAGCAGATTCGTATGCTTCGGGCCCTTTCGGATGGGCTGGACCAGGGGTTGGTGACAACGGACTCGACCCAAAAGGTGACCTTCGCCAATCAGTTTGCCCAGCGTCTGTTCGGCTCCGAACTTGTGGGGTCTTTGGTGCGCGACCTCCAGGGGGCCCTCGCCTCGAGCTCAGGAGGCGAAGGGGAAGTGGCCCTGAGGGGGGAAGTCCTGGTCCTCGACCGCACGCATCACCGCGAGACCCGGTGCTTTCTCGATGTGGCGCCCCTTTCCCGCCAGGACGAGTCGGACCGCACCCTGGTTTGGTCGTTCTTTGAACTGACGGCCGAATGGGTGAGCTCAGCGGCGTTTGCGGACTTCTCCGCCGAGCAGAAGGCCCTGACTCAGCTCCTCAAGCGAAAGGAAGAAGAAATTGTTCGGCTGACCAAGTTCGACAGGCAAACGGGCATCCTGAACCGCGCGTCCATTCTGTCCATTCTGGAGAAGGCGCAGTCCTTCGGTCAATCCCAGGGGGCCGACCTTTCGGTGGGACTGCTGAGCGTGGACCAGATTTCCCGGGTGAATGAGCAGCTGGGCTGGAGGGCCGGGGACGACCTGCTTCGCAGGGTTTGCGCCTTGGTGGCGGAGCTTCTGGGACGCGACGGTACCTTAGGAAGGCTCAACGGCAACGAATTTCTGGCCGTCATCCCCGGGGCCGACCGCGAACAGTCCCGAATCCTCGCCGAAAAACTGGTTGTTGCGGTCAGGCGGTCGCGTCCGGTGCTGGGCAGCGACGTGACTATCACCGTAGGGGTGGCCGAGTTTCGACCCGGCGTCTCCGTCGAAGCCCTGGTGTCCCAGGCCCTCTCGGCCCTGGCCCAGGGCAAGGCTGCGGGAAGGGACCGCGTCGTCGTTTCCCCCTAGTTGGCACGCTTTCTGCTTTAGCCTCCCCCGGAGGTTTTCCGCATGAAGCTTATCGTCGCCGTCATCCAGCCCTATCGGCTGGAAGAGGTCAAACAGGCGCTGTACGCCGCCGAGGTCCAGCTGATGACGGTTTCCGAGGTGCTCGGGCACGGACGCCAGGGAGGCGTCACGGAAATCTACCGGGGAAGCCGCGAAACGGGGAACCTTCTTCGAAAAATCCGCCTGGAAATCGCCGTCAACGACGATTTCGTGGACCGAACCGTCGAAGCCATCGTACGAGGCGCCAAGACCGGTGAACTGGGCGACGGCAAGATTTTCATCTACAACCTCGAAGAGTGCGTCCGAATCCGCACCGAAGAACGCGGCACCATTGCCATCGGATGATACATCTTTGTATCCAAAATCGTTAGTTTTGATACATTTTCGTACCCATAAAAGGAAATGCAATGATCTCCAACGCCAATAATGCCTGGGTCCTGGTGAGTTCTGCCCTCATCATGTTCATGACCGTGCCCGCCCTGGGGCTCTTCTATGGGGGTCTCGTCAAGAAGAAGAATGTCCTCTCCCTGATGATGCAGAGCTTCATCTGCCTCCTGGTCGTCAGTTTGCTCTGGGTCATCGCGGGCTACAGTCTGGCCTTTAGTCCCACCGAGCTCATCCCCGGGGTCTTGGGGGACTTTCGCTGGGTCCTTCTCAACGGAATTGGCCCAGCGGACCCGAGCCCGTACACGGTCAGCGATCCCCAGGGGCCCGTCAGCCACCTCACGTTCGTCATCTTCCAGTGTATGTTCGCCGTCATTACTCCGGCGGTGGTCTCGGGGGCCTTTGCCGAGAGGATGAAATTCTCGGCGTTTCTGGCGTTCTCGGTGCTGTGGCTCTTTGTCGTCTACGTTCCCCTGGCCCACATGGCCTGGTCGGCCCACGGGCTCTTTGCCCAACGAGGTCTCATGGACTTTGCCGGTGGGACCGTCGTGGAGATCAATTCCGGGTTCAGCGCCCTGGCCGGAGCCCTGATGCTGGGCCG
>JAHFSN010000291.1 GCA_023265735.1 Spirochaetaceae bacterium
CTCAGCCACTCCACCTGGGCCAGTTCCAGCCGCAGTTCTTCCGAAAGGGTGGCCTAGCCCAGGGCCCCCACCAGGATGCTGATGAGGGTGATGCCCACCTGCATGGTCGACAGGAAGGGCCCCGGGTGGGTGGCCAGCTCCAGCACCTGCTGGTAGCGGGGGTCCCCGTCGTCGGCCCGCTGCTTCAGCCGCGACTTGCGCGAGGAAAGGATGGAAATCTCTGACATCGCGAAGAAGCCGTTCAGGAGGAGCAAAACGGCGATGAGGCCGATTTCAAAGGCGGCGGAGGTCACGCCCCGTGCTCAAGGGTCTTCACGTCCACCTCGGCCTCGTAGTCGACCCCAGGGATGCCGAAACCGTTGAGCTGGAGGAAGTCCTCCTCGAAGCCCTTCACGTCGCACAGCTGGGTGAGGTTCTCTCCTGTCACCTGGTCCCAGAGATCGGAAATCTCCTTCTGCACCGCCGGGGCCATCTCCCAGTCGTCGATGCGGATGAGCCCCTCGGCGTCGACGGGAACCGGACCGCCGGCGTAGAGCCGGGTCCGCAGCAGCCTGTCGATCTGCTCGATGCACCCCTCATGGGTGCCCTGCTTCTTCATCACCTTGTAGAGGAGCGAGATGTACAGCGAGACGGCGGGAATCACCGCGCTGGCCCGGGTGACCAGGGCCTTGTTGATGCTCACGTAGGCGCCGCCCTTCACGGCCTTCTGCAGCCGGGCCGACAGGGAGTGGGCGGTGGCCTCCAGGTGTTCCTTGGCCTTGCCGATGGTCCCCGAGCGGTAGAAGGGGTAGGTGACCTGGGGGCCAATGTAGGAGTAGGCCACCGTGGTGAAACCCGGTGCCAGCAGGTCGGCCTTCTGGAGGGCATCGATCCATAGTTCCCAGTCTTCGCCGCCCATGACCTTCACGGTGGCAGCCAACTCTTCGTCGGTGGCCGGGGTCACGGTGCTGAGCTTCACCTCGCCCTTAAAGGGGTCGATGCTCTTGGCCGCGAAGTCCTGGCCCAGGGGCTTGAGGACAGACCGGTGGGTGATGCCGGTCTTGGGGTCGGTGCGCACGGGGCTGGCCAGGGAGTAGACCAACAGGTCGACCTTCCCCAGATGCTCTTTGGCCGCGGCCACCACCTGGGCCTTGGTTTCGTCGGAGAAGGCGTCGGCGTTGAAGCTGAGGCTGAACAGGCCTTCCTTTTTGGCGGCGGCGTCGAAGGCCAGGGTGTTGTAGAAGCCGGCCGTGCCGGGACCCTTCTCGCTGCCGGCCTTCTCAAAGGCCACACCGATCGTCTTGGCGCCGGCTCCAAACGCGGCGGCGATCCGGGTGGCCAAGCCGTAACCCGTAGACGAACCAATCACCAACACGGTCTTGGGGCCCTGGGGGATCGGACCCTTCGAACGAACGTAGCCGATCTGCCGGCCCACGTCGGCGGCGCAGCCCACCGGGTGGGAATTCAGGCAGATGTTGTTGATGATCTTCGGTTTGACAACCATAAAGCCTTCCTTGGGAAAAAGTTGGAAAGAGTATGGCGAGAAACCGAGCCAGGAGTCAACCTTCCACGCGGACCCCTTTGAGGGTTCGCTCCCCCAGGACCAGGGCCGTGGCCGCCGCGATTCCCGCCGCGTCGGACAGTGGTCCGGCGGCCAGGAAACCCGAGAAACCCCAGAAGAGCGGCAGTACGAGGACCAGGGCGAACAGCGCGGCCGGCCGGATCAGCGACAGCACGATGGCGGGCTTGGGCCTCCCCACCGCCTGAAAGTAATGCGACGGCAGAAACTGCAGGGTCGCCAGGGGGGTGAGCAGCAGAAATACCCGGAGGGGTTCGATGGCAAAAGCCACCAAGTGCTCGTCCTGGGTGAAAATGGAGAGGAGGACCCGGGGAAAGAACTCGACCACCACGGTGCACGCGGAAAAGAACGCGGTGCCGAGGCCGAGGACCCAGCGGAAGGGCACCCGGTTCCTGTCGGTGCGCCCCGCCCCTTGGTTGTAGCCAAAGAGGGGGAGGGCCCCCTGGACGAGGCCCAGGATGGGCATGAAGAACAGTCCGCTCAAGGAGTTGACGATGCCCACGGCCGCGATGGCGTTTTCGCCGCCGAACTGCTGGACCCGCAGGTTGAGGAGGAACATCAGCCCCACATTGATGATCTGGAAGAGGAGGGACGGCGCCCCCAAGCTGGCCAGCCGGGCCATGAGGGCCGGGTTGGGGACGACGGCCGTGGGTCGCAGGGACGACAGAGGCGTGAAGTAGAAGGTCAGGGCCAGGACTCCCGAGATCAGCTGGGCCAACACCGTGGCCCACGCCGAGCCCTGCAGACCCCAGACGTCCACAAACAGGGTGCAGAAGACCGTGTTCAGGCCGATGCCCACGAGGCCCAGAAACATCGACGTCTTCGCTCGGCCCTGGGACCGGATGGGCATCCCCAGACCCATGCTCAGGAGCTGGAACGGCAGGCCCCAGAGACTGGTAAAAAAGAAGTCCCGGGCGGGCCTCACCACGTCGGACGGGGTTCCAAGGGCTCTGAGGAGGGGCTCCACGGTGGGCAGGAAGACCAGCACCAGGACGGCCGAAAGCCCACCGACGAGGACCAGCACCTGGCCCAGCACGCGGTTGGCCTGGGCCGGGTCCTTCTTGCCCAAAGAGAGGGAAACGAGGGTTGACGCCCCGGCCCCCAGGGCCAGTCCGAAGCCTAGGGTTAGCAGCGAGAACGGGAAGACCACCGAAACGGCGGCCAGGGCTTCGGTCCCCACCAGGTGGCCGACAAAGGCCCGGTCGACCACGTTGTACAGGGCGTTGGCCAGCAGACTGACGATGGCCGGCCAGGCGAACCTGCCCAGCAGGCTCAGGGGGGATTTGGTCTCGAAAAGCGAGAGGGACATGACAACTCCTTTTGACTAACTAATTAGTTAACATTGCACTCAAAAAAATCAGCTCCGGTCGCGGTAGCTCTGGATGACCATGCGGCGAAAGCCCGCCTGGAAGAGCTTCTCCGTTTCGCGGGGATCCCGGCCCATGGCGGTGCTCCATTTCTCGTTGAGGAGCAGAAACACAATCATGGCCATGTCGTGCAGGAAGAACCCGTGGACGGCCAGGTCGTCTCCGGGCGCCGGGGCCAGCTTCCTCTGTGCAAAGATCGCCATGGAACGGTCCCACTCCTCCTTCCACTGCCCGATGAACCGGCGGATGGCCGGGTCGTCCTTGAGTTCCTCGATCAAAATGATCCGTAGGATGGGCAGCCGTTCCTTCACGAAGGCAAAGACGGCGGTCACGAGCCGGTCACTGTAGTCCGGCAGTCCCCGGACCGACTCCGGGAAGGGGATGCTGTTCTTCAGGGCCCGAAGTTCAGAAAAATACCCCGCGAACAGCGTGTCGAGCAGTACGGCCTTGCTGGCGAAATAGTAGTAGATGAGGGCCTTGTTGACTTCGGCCTTCTTGGCGATAGCGTCGATGCGGGCGCCGTCAAAGCCCTTGGCGGCAAACTCGTCTTCGGCGGCCTGGAGAATCCGCAATCGGGCCTCGTTGGAATCGTTTTGACTAACCACTTGGTTAAGGTAGATCGATAACAAGAATCCGTCAAGTCCCGGGGGCCGTCCTTCTTTCCCAGTTTTCCAGGAGTTCAAATGCCTCTTCGCGGGAATTTCCACACATCAAGGGTTCCGGCCTCAGGGAGGCACAGACAGCGGGCCGTTCGGGTTTTCCCCACAGGCTGCACAGCCATTCCTGGGTGAGGTGGGGGCAGGGGACGAACGCGGGCTTGCCCAGAGACGAGATCGAAGGAACCACGCAGCAGGCCCCGCACCCCGGGCGGCACGCCAGCCCCATCGGGCTCAGGTCGCCACGGAGGCGATGAGACGCTCCAGGACCTTCTCCCGGTCGAACGGCTTGATGACGAAGTTCTTGGCCCCCTTGAGAAGGGCGTCCTTGACCAAGTCCTGCTTGCCCAGGGCGCTTACGATGACCACCTTGGCGTTGGGGTCGAACTCGATGATC
>JAHFSN010000292.1 GCA_023265735.1 Spirochaetaceae bacterium
TGAGCCACTGGGCCACCGGGTCACCCTCGTGCCACGCCTTGAACCCGTAGCAACCGCCGGGCAGGACAATCATCCAAGGTCCCCGGCCTTCGCCACAAGGAATGAGACTCCCACGGAGGCCCGTTTCCCCGAGACGCTGGCGGGGATGGAAATGGGGAACAAGGTCGCACTGGCGGCTGCCGTCCGTACAACGGCAGCCTTGTTGAAAGTTCATGAGGGGTTCCCTTTCTCATCGCTTCCCGGCCAGGAGGGCCGGGAAGCACCATGCTACTTGACGAGGTCTTCCAATCCGCTTTCGGTCAGCACCTGAACGTAGTTCGCCCGGGTGATGAGGGTGCCGGCTGTCCGGGTGTCGGCGGGAGGAACTACTCCTTTGGTGACCCAGTTGAACATGAGTTTGCTCGTTTCATAGCCGTGGACCTTGGCGGCCAGAAGAATGGTTCCATAGAAGCCGTTCTCGGTGCTCTTCTTGAATTCGTTGATCGCTACCGTGGCTCCGCCAATGCCCACTCCCAGGATGTTGGGGGTCTTGAAACCGCGGCCTTCCAGGGCCCGGACCCCTCCGATCACGCAGTCCTCGGCCAGGGAGTAGATCATCCAGTTCTTGACGTTGGGGTGCTGGGTGATGATCGTCGATGCGGCGTTGAACCCCGTTTCGACGTCGCCGGGCTGCTTCTGCGCCCCTTCGTAGATATTGGCCGCGGGGAATCCCAGGCGGAGGAGAGCCGATTTGGTTCCATCGGTTCTATCCTTTGACGTCTGAAGCTCGTTGAGCGTGATGGCCATGGCCCCCGTTTCTTCGGCCTTCCAACCCCGCCTTTTCATCTCGGCGTACAGGGTCTCGCCGACATTTTCTCCGATCTTCTTGGCAGAGATTCCGAGGTAGGGAACGTCGGTCATCGGAGAGCCGTCGGCCTTGATGAACTGATCATCGACGGCCAGGACCTTCAAGCCCAACTGCTTGGCCTTGGCCGCAATCGCCGGTCCCAGCTTGGTGTCGGGTGTGCAGATGACGAGTCCCTTGGCTCCCTGGGCGGCCAAATTGTCCATGGCGCTCAAGACCTTGTCCCCGTCCTGGGTACCGATCTTGATGACTTCGAACCCCAGGTCTTTGCCTGCCTGGTCGGCAAATTTCCATTCGGTTTGAAACCAGCCGGCTTCCGGCATCTTCACCAGGAACCCGATCTTGACTTTGGCCTGGGCGAACGCCCCGGACGCCAGACTCAACCCCAGCAGGGCGAGGGTTGCGAACGACAGGATCTTTTTCATATCTACCTCCTCAGGTGGATGTCCCTCTTCGGCACGATCCATGCCAATTCCTCCAAGCTTCGCCTGAGAGGCCGCATATCCTGGGCCGAGAACAAGTTGATCGATGCACGTCGGCGGGACGCGGCCCCCCCCGGCGACGGCAAAGCGAGAAGACGGGGTGAGAAGGTGTGCATGGAATTGCACAGCCCGGGTCCTGCCTGGAAATCTCTTGCGACCGGGTAGGTCGGGGTTTATTATAAACCATGGGCTACAAGATCCTCATTGTGGATGATGAACCCGAGCTCTGCCGGACCTTGGGAAAGATTCTGACCGTGTCGGGCTACGAGACCTGCTTCACCACCGATCCCCTTGAAGTGGAAACCCTCCTCGCCACCGAAGGCCCCGACCTCATCCTGATGGACGTCCGGATGCCGCGCCGGGGCGGGCTCCAGCTCCTCACCCATCTGCGGGGCAAGGGCTGCCAGCTCCCCGTGATCATGGTTTCGGGGTTCGCCAGCTCCGAGGCCATTGTCCAAGCCATGAAGATCGGGGCCACCAACTTCTACGTGAAACCCCTGAAGATCCCCGTCCTTCTGGAGGAGATCGCCGGCCTTTCCCGGTCCAAGCCTCGGCAGCCCGCTGGCCGGGAACGGGGCCTGGAGACCCGGGACCCCGTCATGGAAAACGTCCTGAAGCTTCTCGAAAAGGTGGCCCCGACCAATGTTCCCGTGATCCTGACCGGCGAGAGCGGGACGGGGAAGGAACTGGCGGCCCGGGCCCTCCACCAGCTCAGCGACCGGGCCGACGGGCCCCTGGTGAAGCTCAACTGCGCCGCCATCCCCGAACAGCTGTTGGAAAGCGAGCTCTTCGGCCACGAGAAGGGCGCCTACACCGACGCCAAGACCACCCGGATCGGCAAGTTCGAGGAGGCCCAGGGCGGGACCATCTTCCTCGACGAGATCGGGGAGATGAGCCCCAAGACCCAGGCCAAGCTTCTCCGGGTGCTCCAGGAGCGGCAGTTCGAGCGGGTCGGGTCCAACAAGGTGAGGTCCCTCGACGTGCGCTTCGTGGCCGCCTCCAACCGGGATTTCGACTCCATGATCCGCGAGGGAGTCTTCCGTAGCGACCTCTACTACCGCCTGTCGGTGATCAAGGTCGAGATCCCGCCGCTCCGCCAGCGCCGGGCCGACATCCTGCTCCTGGCCGACCGGTTCCGCCTGGAGTTCAACGAGGTGTACCACAAGCAGGTGATGCGGTTTTCCTCCGAAGTGGAGAAGATCTTCCTGGCCCACAACTGGCCGGGGAACGTGAGGGAACTGCGCAACTGCCTGGAGCGGGCCATCATCTTCAGCGAGGGCTCGGTGCTGACCGCCGACTGCCTCCCCCTCCACTACGAAGACGTGAGACTCGAGACCACCCAGGGGTACAGGGACCTGCTCGTCCAGGTGGACCGGGAGAAGATTCTGGAGGCCATCGACAAGGCCGGGGGAAACAAGACCGCCGCCGCCGACCTTTTGAGCATCCACCGGCGCACGCTGTACAACAAGCTGAAGGTGCTGGGCATTCCTCTTTGAACCAGCCGAGTTTGCTTCTCCAGAAGATCCGGTATTCCATCGGGGACCGGGAGGTCCTCCGGGGCGTCGATTTCGACCTGTTCCCCGGGGAGATCCACGCCCTGGCCGGCGAACGGATGTCGGGAAAGTCCACCCTGGCCCGGATCATCTCGGGAGACCTGCGCAACCAGTCGGGGCGGATCTTCCTGCAGGGGAAGGAGCTGCCGGCCCTCAACCCCCGGACGTCGCTCCGGCGCAAGATCGGCATCATCTACCAGAACCTGAACGTGCTACCCACCCTGGACCTCGTCGAGAACGTGTTCGCGGGGCACATGCCGCACTTCCTCATCACCAAGGGCGACCGCCAGCGCATGGAGGCCGAGTGCCTCAAACTCCTCCATGAGTTCAGTTTGGAGATCGACATCCGGATTCCCGTCTTCCGGCTGACCGAGTCGGAACAGCAGATCGTGGAGCTGCTCCGGCTGTTCTCCCTCGACCTCGACATCCTTCTCCTTGACGAGATCTCCAACCGTCGGACCCCCGCGCAGATGGGGGTGATCTTCGAGATCCTGGAGCACCTGAGGGCCCGGGGCAAGTCCATCGTCTACATCACGTCGAACGTGGACGAAATCTTCCGGCTGGCCGACCGGGTCACCGTCATCAAGGACGGCCTGAGGAAGGGAACCGAGCGGGTGGGCGACCTTGATCGAATTCGGCTGCTGAGCATGGCCTACTCCTTTGCTCTCAACCGCGACGAGGGCTCGGGTCCCCGGTCGGTCCTGGCCCTGGACCGGTTCAACGAAGAGCTGATCCAGACGCTGCCGACGGGGGCCATCCTCCTCGACGTGGCCGGGGCTGTGGTCCTGACCAACTCGGTGGCCGAGGGTCTGGCTGGAGAAGGCCGGACCCGGTTCCGGGGACAGAGCTTGGCCGAGGTGCTCGATCTGGTGGGGATCGCGGGAAAGGACAGGGACGAGATCCTCCACACCCTGGAACTGCGCAAAGACGCGACCTGGGCCCGGCTCGACTACGACCGGGGCAAGACGCTGCGGCTCAAGCTGTCGCCCCTGTGGGACGGGCCGTCGTTCCAGGGGACCATCCTCTTCCTCGATGACATCTCCCTCGACCCCCAGGTGAAGGAATTTCTGAGCCGGGCCGATCAGGTGGCCTCGA
>JAHFSN010000016.1 GCA_023265735.1 Spirochaetaceae bacterium
CGGTCGCCCTGCAGGAGCTTGCCGATTCCATTAGGGAGCAGGGAGTTCTGCAGCCGCTCCTGGTCGAAGCCTGGGCCTCGGGGTATCGCATTGTGGCCGGGGAGAGGCGCTGGCGGGCCGCCCAGCTCGCCGGACTGCAGGAGATCCCAGTCCTGGTTCGGGTCTTCTCG
The DNA here is from genome assembly GCA_023265735.1 of Spirochaetaceae bacterium. Taxonomy (GTDB): domain Bacteria; phylum Spirochaetota; class Spirochaetia; order JABEVK01; family JABEVK01; genus JAIFLN01. Next base: position 171 of record JAHFSN010000016.1, read on the forward strand.
GATGAGAGCCGGATGGAGATCGCGCTCATCGAGAACCTTCAGAGAAGCGATCTCACTCCGCTGGAAGAAGCTCGGGCGTACCGAGGCCTGATGGACGCTTTCAACCTAACCCAGGACGAGGTGGCCAAAAAGGTGGGTAAACAACGGTCCACGGTGGCCAACGCCCTGCGGCTGCTCAAGCTCCCCGAGGAGATGCAATCGGCCCTTGGTTCGGGGCTTTTCACCCCCGGCCACGCCCGGGCCGTCCTTTCGGTGACCCTTCTCGACGACCAGCGGTCGCTCTTCTCGGTCATCGTGTCTGAGGGGCTGAGTGTCCGCGAGGCGGAGGAGAGGGCCCAAAAGCTCAACGCAGGATCGCCGCCCCGGCCCACGGGGGTGACTCCGCCGGCACCGACGCGCCAGGTACCGGAGATCGCCGACTTGGAGCAGAGATTCATCGAGAGACTGGGGACCAAGGTTTTGATCAAGGGTGATGGGAAGAAAGGAAAGATCGAAATTTCCTACTTTTCGGCCGACGATTTGGAGCGGCTCTACGAGATCCTCGGCCCCGGTCCGACTTGACACCAGGGGGGGATTCCAGTATCCTCCCAACGTCTAACCTGGAGAGATGGTCGAGTGGTTTAAGGCTCCGGTCTTGAAAACCGGCGTACGGGTCACCGTACCGTGGGTTCGAATCCCACTCTCTCCGTGGCAGATTCGATTGGAGAGGTGCCAGAGTGGCCGAATGGGGCTCCCTGCTAAGGAGTTGTACGGCTAAAACCGTACCGGAGGTTCGAATCCTCTCCTCTCCGGACCTTTTTCAAGGTTCTTCGCTTGTTCGGGTCAAATGAGATCGTAGCTCAGTTGGATAGAGCATTAGATTGCGGATCTAAAGGTCGGAGGTTCGAGCCCTCTCGGTCTCATTGTTTGTGTTGGGAGAGATGGCCGAGTGGCTTAAGGCATACGCTTGGAAAGCGTACGTAGGTTAACCGCCTACCGGGGGTTCGAATCCCCCTCTCTCCGTCCCTTAGCAATGGTCGTCAGGCCCTGCGCAACGCGCCGCTTCTGAACCCCGCTAGGCCCGGAAGGGAGCAACGGTAGGAAGTCAGGCCGGGTGCCGCAGTCAGCTTGGCGACCGCTAGGGGTTTCAAAATTGGTCTGAGACCTACTGCGGGTGCCGTTTGGCTTCGCAGTTTGCTTGTTCAGATCCTCACTTTGTCAAAGACACGCTCCGGTCTCCACTTCACAAACCGCTTCGCCAAACGCCATCCTCGCTACGGTCTCAGACCAATTTATGGTGGTGGAGTTGATCAAAGGTTCGGTTTCCAAGACGCCAACATCGGTTTCGGTTTGCCAAAGCGTGACAACCACTGAGCATTGGTGTACCATTCCGCCACGACCATGGCCTAAGGAGCGACTGCCACGCGCAGGTGCAGCGACATCTTGCACCGTTGCACCAAATCCAGTGGGAAAGGAAACGAGAACGGGCTCATGCAAACGTACAAAACAGACTCAAATTGGGCTCCGTGGGCCCCAGTCCTGAGATCCGCTCAGAGTAGATCAGGTGACAGCGGGTCCATAGAATGAGAGCACGCCGCAGTGGGGTCATTCGGTTTCTCTTTTCGACCGACGTGCACGTCAAAGAGCGAGGCGATTACCATTGGAGAAGCCAGTGAAGGAAAGAACGGATTCGAACGACGGAGGTTCCCAGGAATGGACCCGGCAGTCAATTCTCTATTTCTTGGTGTCCGCATTTGCCTCGGTCGTGAATATCGGTACAAGGCCGGCCTTCAACCTTGTGATGCCATTCTTGCCTTCAGTCATTTGCTCATACTTGACGGGGATGGTCGTCAACTACCTGCTTAGTAGCCGCTTTGTCTTTCTTGGCAAGGGTCGATCTTCGGCGTCAGTTCAGGTCATCAAGTTCTTCGCGGTTGCACTGGTCGGGCTACTTATCAACTCATTCACGGCGTGGTTGGCCTACAACGTTCTTGTGGATGGGCTGCACCTGAGCCTTCATTGGTGGTTTTTGGATAGTTCCCTTGCCGCCCATTTGATTGCAATTTTTGTCACTTTCTTTTGGAGCTTCTTGGGTCACAAACTCTTCTCTTTTCGACGAACAGGGCAGTTGAGCCGCCTCGTCAATTTCATCAGCCGGAGGAACTCGTGAAACGCATCTGTGTGATTGGTGCAGGCCCCGCTGGCTTGACGGCGGCACTTCTTCTCGCAAAGAGCCGGAAGTTTGAGGTCCACCTGTATGAGTCAGATACCCAAGTTGGCGGCATGGCAAAGAGTTTTGAGCTGTGGGGCCAGAGGGTTGACCTGGGGCCGCATCGGTTTTTCAGTGGCGATAGAAGGGTCAACGAGATTTGGCTTGAGGCCATTGGCCGAGACTATGAAATGGTCAGCAGACTAACTAGGATCTACTACAAAGGGAAGTTCTTTTATTACCCCTTAAAGGCAATGAACGCTCTGCAAAACCTGGGTTGGATTGAGGCGTTCGTTTGCGTGATGAGCTACCTTCGCTATCGCGCCTTCCCCTTGCGAGATGAGTCGACATTCGAGGCCTGGGTTACAAATCGGTTTGGGCGACGGCTTTATGAGATTTTTTTCCGCACCTACACAGAGAAACTCTGGGGCGTTTCTTGTACTGAGCTAGACAAGGAGTTCGCGGCGCAGCGGATCAAGAAGTTCACACTTCTTGAAGCAGTCAAGAATGCGGTGTTTGGAGGAAGTAATCGACACCAGACATTGGTTGACCTGTTCGCGTATCCCAAAGAGGGTGCTGGTCAAGTCTATGAGAACATGGCGGATAGATTTGTCGAATCAGGGGGGCATCTGCACCTCGGAACTGCTGTGAAGAGGGTTGTATCGACGGATCACCGATCATCGGTCGTTGAGCTTCAGGACGGGACTATGCCGAACTTCGACCACGTCATCTCGTCCATGCCACTGACGACATTGGTGAAGTACCTGGAGGGTGTCCCCGGACACGTATTCGAAGCATGTTCATTCCTTCGTTACCGAAACACCATTCTTGTTTATCTTCTTGTCGACAACGCAAAGGTCATGCCTGATCAATGGATCTATATTCATTCTCCCGATGTTCTCTCAGGACGCCTTACCAATTTTGCGAACTGGACGGACGGGATACGGAAGGGGCAACGGCAGACCATTTTGGCCCTTGAGTACTGGTGTTTTGAAACCGACGAGATCTGGAGCAAGGACGAACAATCGTTGGTCCAGGCTGCGAACGAAGACATAGTCAAAACCGGTTTGGTTGGCCGGGAGCAGATCTTGGCCGGACGTGTTGTGCGAATCCCGCGCTGCTACCCCGTATACGACCGTGGGTATCAGAGCCACCTGGGCGTGATCGAAAACTATCTAAGAACGCTGCCTTCACTGACCCCGATTGGACGATATGGGTCGTTCAAATACAATAACCAGGATCACTCAATCCTTATGGGGCGTCTCGCAGCAGAGAATCTGATTAGTTCCGCGGGGCACGATCTATGGTCTGTGAACACTGACTACGAGTACCAAGAGGCGTCCGTAATTACCGAAACGGGTCTCGAACTTCAAAAGAAGGAATAGGTCACGTTTACTCTTGTCGTTGGTGGATCTGGCGCGACTGGTCGCCTGGTCGTTCAGGAAGCCATCGCCCAAGGCGCGAGTGTCATCGCCTTCCAGCGGAGTGTCCCATTGCTAAGCGAACCGGGTGTTCGCTACTGGACCGGAGACTTCAATGAAATCGTCCTCTCGCCCGAGGTAGCTCGCTCGATCCAGCGGGTCATTTGGGTGGCCCCCGTGTCCCAGGAGACTCGTGATCACTCAATAGAAATCAAAGGGCTGGAGTCGTTTCTCAGGAATCTCGAGCCCGAAATCCTCGCGCGCTTCGTGTACTGCAGCACTCTGGCTGTCAATTTTCCTCATCGATTCCCTGGAATGGAAAAAGCCGTTGCCGCCCACGGAATTGCCGAGGAACTCATTGCTGGATCAAAGTTGCCTTTCACCATTGTTCGTCCTGGTGAACTAACTTTTGGCCAGGGTGATCAGCCTCTCGTCATAGGCGAATCCATCACGACTGGTGGCTATGTCAACCGCCGGGATCTTGCGGGACTTCTTGTCCGCCTTAGTCAGTGGTCCTGGACGAAGGATCAAAGATTGGAGGTGGTTCAGAGGCCGGACGGACGAAGGATCGGCGAATGGGCAATTCCAAGACGCCTCGGCACATGACTTCTTGCATCCCGGTGTCCGCCTGTCGGGCAACGCCTTCCGAAGTCGCCTGAGTCTGAAGACATTTGCGTCGGGTATGATTTCCCCAGGCCCCAAGAAGGAGTTTCACTTGGCAAGGTCGTCCACGTACATGATAATTTAAGCCCTCGGCCGATCGTGGGGGGCATACCCACCCTGTCTACGGACATCGTAACCCCGTAGGCGCTCCCCCTAGTAGCATGAGCGCCGAGAAGCGTTTGCTGAATGGACGAGAGGCGTTCTCAGGACGGCGCGAGTCGACCAATTTCTTGTGGAGAGGGGCAACTAGTGGGAGCAAGTGAACAGACCCGTGGGACCAAGAACCTCAAGGTGGAGACGAAACGGCGACAAGGCAACGGCGGAATCCGTAAAGAAGCCGGAATCGATCTCGTCGTCCTGATTTCATTGCTAGGTTCCTACGTCGTGCTGTCTGCCATCAATGCATCGTGGAACTACTCTCCGATAGGGTGGGTCGATCCTTGGGCTTATGTGGGGCACTTTTTCGATCCAGTCGGTTTGAGAAACAGCCTTCCCAAAGCGCCATCGGGAGATTTGTTGCCGCTCATATGGCCGGCCGCCCTGCTTTATGAGTTGACGGACCCCGTTTGGGCCAACTACCTCTTCAAGCTAGCCAGGTTTCTTCTTGCCGCCTACTTCTACTACTTGTTTATCAAGAATGAACTGGGACGTCCCACCGCTATTGTGAGCCTGGTTTCATTTGTTTCCTATAAGTACCTGCTCATCGCGATGGGTTGGGACTACACGGATGGGACTGTCGTTCTCTTCCTGCTCTTGACTCTCTTCTTGGTTTCCAAGGCAAGCGATTCCCGGGGCGGCACTAAATACAGTTGGCTCTTTCTTTCCGGAGTTTCGTTTGGCCTCTCTATCTCAACGGCGATACTGTCGCTAGTGTTTCTTCCCATCCTTGCACTATTCTACTTTTCAAAGAAGGCTATAAACGGCCACGGGGATTCCGTTGATTTGGCAATTTTGATGCCCGTTGTCGGTGGAGTTTGCGCGATTGTCGTGCTTTCAACAATCAACTGGTTGTACACTGGTGACTTCTTCTACTTTCTCAACACCATCTCCAAGCTATTCTTCTTCTTACACCAATCTCGAATACACGGTCATGTCGATGGATCGAGCGATTGGCTATTCCTTCCGCTCCTGCTGATTCTATGCTATCCGACTTCGCTGGCCGTCCGGCGGCTCCTTTCCAAGAACATTGACAATTCCGCCATTGAGCAGGACAGGCGAGAGGCTCTCTTTTGGATACTCAACTTGGCCAGCACACTGATTCTGTTCGTGCTCGAATTTCGATTCAATCAGGAGGCTGTGTCCAACTTCTCCTATTTTAACCAATCCCTGCCATTTGTTTTCGCCTCAGCTGCTGGTACGATCATCTTTCCTCTGGTGAAGAACCTTCGAAGAGACGGGCAGATCCTTGGATTCAGTGCGCTGTTGACGGTCGGGGCGCTTGGTTTCTTGAACACGGTGAACAACGAGCATCACTTGAAACTAGTCTTCACGGTGATCACAGCGGGTCTGCTTGTTGCCCTTCTGATCAGATTTAGGGCACGATCAGTGGCACTCATTCTAGCTATTACCTCTTTTTGGTTGATCAACTACGATCCCAAACTGAACTATCTCCTGCGCAATCCGGAGACGTCCAGATCGGCGATCAGTTCGAGGGAGGACATGCTCCTGATTGACGCAAAGTGGGTCAAGTTCGTACAGCAGGTCGATCCCGGTCGAAAGAAGTTCCTTTGGTACAACGCGGACGAACCCAATGGATTCCTGAGGTCGCTAGCAACTTCTTCACATCTATGGCAAGGGCGAGTTCTGAATGAGCACTATCCCATCGTCACAGAACCCATGGGCGAAGTTGGTATTGTGGATCCAGCAACAATAACATCTGGCCTGCTGATCGTCGAACAAGCGGACGAAAGCCGTTCTCTGATACGTGAGGCAAAGACCGGATTGGCTGCAAGAGGATACACGCTGAGTGTGGTCGGTCTCCACGAACTTCGCTACAAGAACGTCATTTTGCGCGTCTTTGACTGCTCAGTAGAAAAGTTGCCCCTAACAAGTCCAATCCCGAGTTCAAGCAAGGGAAGTTGAGCGGGCGGCTTCTGCGTTGGGTATCTCGTAGCGGCTTCGTATCTGCTATTGATTGATCCGTCGTGCGCGACAGTGCTTGCTGGAGAGCTTCTCTTGGGAGGGGTGGGATTCCTCAGCCTAGAGACGATCGTGCATATCCGATTGAGGCTGTACGCCACCAGAACAATGCCCTCGCTCCTTCGCTGTGGTACGCAGAAGGGACCCCGGGGACATGTTCACAATTTGTGCCGAGTACTGGGTGCTTCGACCCGATCGTGACAAGTTTTCGGGGATGGTGTACCATGCCGCCACGAGTATGGCCTACGAAGTGACCGCGACGCGCAAGCGTCCCCGCAGTTTTGAAGAGCTCACCGGACAGGAATTTGTCGTCACCACCCTGAAGAAGTCGCTGGAGTCGGGGCGGATCGCCCAGGCCTTTCTGTTCAGCGGACCCCGGGGCGTGGGCAAGACGTCGATGGCCCGGATTCTGGCCAAGAGCCTCAACTGCGAGAGCGGCCCCACCGCCGAGCCCTGCGGCACGTGCAGCCACTGCGTCGAGATCGCCCGGGGCGGCAGCCTTGATGTGATCGAGATCGACGGCGCATCGAACACCTCGGTCAACGACGTGCGCAACATCAAGGACGAGGTGCTTTTCGCGCCGGCCAACAGCAAGTACAAGGTCTACATCATCGACGAAGTCCACATGCTCTCGAACAGTGCGTTCAACGCCCTGCTCAAGACCATTGAGGAGCCCCCGCCGTACGTGGTGTTTATCTTTGCCACGACGGAGCTTCACAAGGTGCCGGCCACCATCAAGAGCCGATGCCAGCAGTACAACTTCAGGCTCATCGGCACCGACGAGATCAAGGAGAAGCTGGTGTCGGCGGCCACCGACCTCAAGGTGACGGTGGACGACGAAGCCCTCTTCTGGATCGCCAAGGAAGCCACCGGGTCCATGCGCGACGCCTACACGCTCTTCGACCAGATCACCGCCTTCAGCGACGGACACATCACCCTGGAGAAGATCCGCGAGAAGCTCGGTCTTGTGGGTCTGGATCAAATGAACCAGATCGCCGAATCCTTGACCCTGGGCAAGGCCAAAGAGGCCCTGGAGGCCACCGAAGCCATCTTGGGCTCCGGAGTTGCCGTCGAGCAGTTCGTGATGGATTTGGCCGACTACTACCGGGCGCTCCTATTTTTCCTGCAGAAGATCGACCGGGAGTCCCTGCTCGGATTTCATCCGGACCGATTCCCTGAAGCGGTGAAGACCCAGGTGACGGTGCCCCAGGCCGAACGGGCCCTCGAGAGCCTCTTGGCCCTCTACCGGACCATCCGCTACTCCCTCAGCCAGCGCTACGAGCTGGAACTGATGCTGAGCCGTCTCGCCACCCTTCGCCACTACGTGACCCCCGCCGAGCTGGTCCAGAGGCTCGAGACCCTCCAAGCCAGCGCCCCCGCGGGCGAACTCGAAAAAAAAAACTAGTCGAAGCCCCGGCCAAGCCGGCGTCGCCCATCTTGGCCGTCCTCGACCGCATGATGGCGGCTCCCACAGCCGAGGCGTCACCGCAAGAGGCGCCCACCAAGGTTCCCGACCCGCGACCCCGAAGTTCCGTTCCGCCGGATGGCCTCGACGAGACCGCCGAGCTGTTCCGCAAGGTCTTTAAAGGAGAAATCATCCCATGAACCCTCTGGAAATGATGCAGAACCTGCAACGGATGCAGGAGACCATGCAACAGTTGCAGGAAAAGATGAAGTTGGTTTCTGCTACAGGTTCGGCCGGCGGCGACCTGGTTCGGGTCACCGTGAATGGCCAGATGGAAGTCCTTCAGGTGGCCCTGGCTCCCGAGTGTGTGGACCCCAGGGACATCGCCATGCTCGCCGACCTCATCCGTTTGGCCACCAACGACGCCCTCACGAAGGTGAAGGAAAGGATGAAGGACGAACTGGGACCCCTGGGTCAGGGGTTGGGTCTGCCGGGATTCCCGGGAGTCTAGGATGGGACCCCTCGATTCGCTGATCGCCAACCTGTCCCGCCTGCCCGGGTTGGGAAAGAAGAGTGCGGTTCGCATGGCCTTTCACCTGCTCAAGGCCGACTCGGCGTACCTGACCGAACTCGGGCGGCAGATCGCCACGTTGAAGGACCATATTGTCCGGTGTTCGGTCTGCGGCAACTACACCGAAATCGACCCTTGCGAGATCTGCAGCGATGTCCGTCGGGACCAGACCCTGCTCTGCGTCGTTGAACAGGTGCAGGACCTGATGAACCTCGAAGCCACCGCCGAGTACCGGGGGCTCTACCACGTGCTGCACGGCGTAATCGCGCCCCTCGACGGAGTGGGCCCTGCCGAGCTGGGTCTCGGCCGACTCGAGCGCCGACTCTCCGACGGAAGCGTCCGTGAAGTGATTTTGGCCACCAACCCTACCCTCGAAGGCGACACCACCGTCCTCTACATTCACCGGTTGCTCGGGGCCAAGGGCATCAAGATCACCCGGCTGGCCTCGGGCCTGCCCGTGGGCGGTGATCTGGAATACGCGGACCGGCTCACCATTGCCCGGGCGCTCAAGGCCAGGGCGGGAATCGAGTAGTCCGGTTCCTTTGGGATTCCACTTTTCCCTTTACAAACCTCCGACTGCCGTTATACTGTTCAACGATTGAACAAAGAAACCCGGAGACCCATGGGTCTAGCGGACCAGCCTGTTTCGGCGGCGGCTCGCTCTCCGGGGGCCGATCTTTTCAAAAGTATCCCTCACGGGAAGGCTGAGTTATGCCCCAATCCCCGAACGACAAAGAAATCTTCCTCCTCGAAGTCCTCAAGAATCGCCCCGACGCTGGACAGCGCGACATGGCCGAGGCCATCGGTTTGTCCCTCGGCATGACGAATCTGCTGCTGAAGGATCTGTCGGCCCGGGGCTGGATGCTCATGCGCAAGCTGAACCCGCGGAAGGTTCAGTACGTGCTTACCCCCGAGGGAATCAAGGAGCTGTCGCGACGGAGCTACCGGTTCGTGAAGAAGACGATTCGGAACGTGGCGGACTGCCGGGCCCAGCTCGAAGCCCTCGTTCTTGAGGCCAAGACCCAAGGCGCAAAGGGTCTTGTTCTGGTCGGATCGAGTGAGCTCGACTTTGTCCTCGACTACTTGTGCCACCAGCATGGCCTTCAGTTTCGGGTGTCTCCGCCGGGGAATCATCTCGAAGGCTGGTTTCATTTGCACGGTGAGAACGAGCCTACCCTGAGCCCTAACGTGCTCGAGTATATGGATAGCACCCTCGTCGAGGTCGGGACGTGACGACAGAGGTACAACGAAAAGTTGAGGGGACCGGACGGACCCTCCGCAACGTTCTGGTGACCGGCGGAGCCGGGTTCATTGGCGGCAACTTCATTCGATACCTGCTTGCCCAGCCCGACTTCGGTGGCCGGATTATCAACTACGACAAGCTGACCTACGCCGGGAACCTGCAGAGTCTCGAAGACGTGAAGGCCGCCCACGGATCGGGACCCCGGCCGCGCTACGCCTTTGAGCGCGGGGACATCGCGGATGGGGCCCGGGCTCGCGAGGTCTTGCGGACCTACGCCATCGACACCGTGGTCCATTTTGCCGCCGAGAGCCACGTGGACCGATCCATTTCGGGCCCGGCCGAGTTCATTCAGACCAATGTGGTCGGGACCTTCACCCTGCTGGAGGCCGTCAGGGAGTTTTGGGGAACCGGGGGGGCTTCCGGCGGCGTGGTCTTTCACCACGTGTCCACCGACGAGGTCTTCGGTTCGCTGGGCCCCCGAGGAGCCTTCACGGAAACGACAGCCTACGATCCCCGGAGTCCCTACTCGGCGTCGAAGGCCGCCAGCGACCACCTGGTCCGGGCCTACCACCATACTTACGGTCTGCCCGTCACCATGTCGAACTGCAGCAACAACTACGGGCCCTACCACTTTCCCGAAAAGCTCATTCCTCTGATGATTGCCCGGGCCCTGGCCGGAGAGTCGCTGCCGGTGTATGGCGACGGCAAGAATGTGCGGGATTGGCTGTACGTGGAGGACCACGCCTCGGCCATTTGGACCATCCTGCGCCGGGGACGGACGGGCGAATCGTACAATGTAGGCGGTGCCAACGAATGGGAGAACCTTCGGCTGGTCCACACCGTTTGCGAGCTCCTGGCCGAGATGACGAACCGGCCGAAGGACCATTACAAGAAGCAGATTGCCTTTGTGGCAGACCGGCCGGGCCATGACCGCAGGTACGCCATCGATGGAACGAAGCTGAGGACCGAACTGGCATGGGCCCCCGGGGTGACCTTTGACGAGGGGCTTCGGCGGACGGTCCGTTGGTATCTCGAACATCAGCCGTGGGTCGAAGCGGTGACCAGCGGTACCTATACGAAGGAGACTTGTCAGTGAGTAAAGTCGCGTTCATTACGGGAATTACCGGTCAGGATGGGGCCTATCTGGCCGAGTTCCTGCTGAAGAAGGGGTACGAAGTCCACGGCTTGAAGCGCCGGACCAGTCTGTTCAACACAGATCGAATTGACCACCTCTACCAAGATCCCCACGACAAGGCCGTGAAGTTCAAGCTCCACTACGGCGATCTCACCGACAGCACGAACCTGATTCGGCTGATCCAAGAGATTCAGCCCGACGAGATCTACAACCTGGCCGCCATGAGCCATGTGGCCGTCAGTTTTGAAACCCCCGAGTACACCGCCAACGCCGACGGAATCGGAACCCTCCGCATCCTCGAAGCCATCCGGCTTCTGGGGCTGGAGAAGAAGACGAGAGTCTACCAGGCCAGCACCAGCGAGCTCTACGGCAAGGTGCAGGAGATTCCCCAGACCGAAAAGACTCCCTTCTACCCCCGGAGCCCCTACGCCGTGGCCAAGATGTACGCGTACTGGATCACGGTGAACTACCGGGAGGCCTACAATCTATTTGCCTGCAACGGCATCCTCTTTAACCACGAGAGTCCCATCCGCGGTGAGACCTTCGTCACCCGGAAGATTACCCGGGCTGCTTCGAAGATCGCCCTGGGCTTGCAGGACAAGGTGTACCTGGGGAACCTGAGCAGCAAACGGGACTGGGGCCACGCCAAGGACTACGTGCGGATGATGTGGATGATTCTCCAGGCCGACCAGCCGGAGGACTGGGTCATCGCCACCGGCGTGACCACCGAAGTGCGCGACTTTGTGAAGATGGCCTTCGCCGAAGCGGGGATCACGGTAGAATTCCGGGGCCAAGGTGTCGACGAGAAAGGCTACGTGGTGAAGTGCACGAACCCGCTGTATCAGGTGCCCGAAGGCAAAGAAGTGGTGGCGGTGGACCCGCGGTACTTTCGTCCCACTGAGGTCGACCTGCTCATTGGTGACCCGACGAAGGCCAGGACCAAGCTCGGGTGGGTGCCCGAGCACGACCTGAAGAGTCTGGTGGCCGACATGATGGCCGGCGACTTGAAGTTGATGACCCGGGACCGGTATCTGAAAGAGGGCGGGTACAGGGTGAACAACTACTTTGAGTAACATGAAGAAGAATTCGAAGATCTACTTGGCCGGACACCGGGGATTGGTGGGGTCGGCGATTGGCCGTCGACTGGCGTTGGGGGGGTATCCCAACGTGGTGACCCGGACCCATGCCGAGCTCGACCTGACCCGGCAGGCGGACGTCGAGGCCTTCTTTGAGGCCGAGCGGCCCGAGTTTGTCATCCTGGCTGCGGCCAAAGTGGGCGGGATTGGGGCCAACTCCACGTACCCCGCCGACTTTCTCTACGAGAACTTAGCCATTGCCCAGAATGTCATCCACGCGGCCTACCGGACCAAGGTGGCCAAGCTGATCAATTTGGGGTCGAGCTGCATCTACCCCAAGATGGCGCCCCAGCCCATGAAGGAAGACGCCCTGCTGACCGGGCCCCTCGAGGTGACCAACGAGGCCTACGCGGTGGCGAAGATCGCCGCCATCCGGTTGTGCAAGCACTTCAACGATCAGTACGGCACCAACTTCCTGAGCGCCATGCCTACCAACATGTACGGGCCCGGGGACAACTACGATTTGAGCAACAGCCACGTGCTCCCCGCCATGATCCGCAAGTTCCACGAAGCCAATGTGAAGGGCGGCCCCGTGGTCCTTTGGGGTGACGGGAGCCCCTTCCGGGAGTTTCTGTACAGCGATGACCTGGCCGACGCCGTCGTCTATTTGCTGGAGCACAAGGACTACGCCGACGTCGGTGAGTTCATCAACGTGGGTTCCGGGGTCGAGCTGACCATCCGGCACTTGGCGGAGACTATTGGCCATATTGTGGGTTACCAGGGCGAGGTGAAGTGGGACTCGACCAAGCCCAATGGAACGCCCCGAAAGCTCATGGATTCCGGTCGCCTCTTCGGTCTGGGTTGGAAGCCCAAGGTGGGGCTGGAAGACGGAATTCGCATGGCGTACCAGGACTTTCTGTCGAGACAGGCATGACCAACCTGATCCTTTGTGGTGGCGCCGGGACCCGGCTCTGGCCCCTGAGCCGGAATCGGATGCCGAAACAGTTCTACCCGTTGTTCGAGGGTCGGACCCTGTTCGAAGAGACGGTGCTGCGGAACAAGGGGTTGGTCGACCAGTTCTGGGTGGCCAGCAACGAGGTTCAGATGGAGCTGGCCCGGGACCAGTTGGCGCGGTGCGGCGTCGACCGTTTTGGTTGCCTGGTGGAGCCCGTGGGTCGGAACACCGCGCCGGCCATTGCCTTGGTCTGCCAAGGACTGCCTGCCGATGAGGTCGTATTCGTTACCCCCTCGGACCACCTGATGACTAAGCCCCTGGAGTACGGGCGGGCCGTGAGGCGGGCCGTGGAGCTGGCGTCTGCGGGGAACCTGGTCACCTTTGGAATCCGACCCGCGTACCCAGAAACCGGGTACGGCTATATGGAAGCCGAGGGTGAAACTGTCCTGAGCTTCCGGGAGAAGCCCGACGAGGCCACCGCCGAAGCCTACGTGGCTTCGGGTCGGCACTACTGGAACAGCGGGATGTTTGTGTTTCAGGCTGGAGTCTTCCTCGACGAACTGAAGCGGTACTCACCCGAGGTGCTCACGGCTTGTCAGAAGGTGAAGGGAGATCCCTCCCGGGAACAGATGGAAGCCATTCCCTCGATCAGTATCGACTATGCCGTCATGGAAAAGTCGAAGCGGGTCAGGATGGTGGCCTGCGATCCGGGGTGGAGCGACCTGGGCAGCTTCGATGCCCTGTTCGACGAGGTCACTCCGATGGTTGGGGGAAACTCGGTCCTCGGGGGGCAGTCGCCCATTTTTGTGGACTCGCGGCGCAACCTGGTCGTCGGGTCGAACCGCAAGGTGGCCCTCGTGGATGTGGAAGATTTGATCGTGATCGACACGGCCGACGCCTTGCTCATCCTCAAACGGGGAAGCAGCCAAAAGGTGAAAGACGTGGTGGGCGAGCTGAAGAAAGAGCAGTCGACGCTCTTGGAATGAAGGGTTAGGCCCTGACTAAGGAAGGTTCATGCCGAGTTTTTTGAGCTTGCCCCTGGGCGAGAAGTTTGTGGTGGCCGGGAACTGGGTGTATAAGAAGACGCACCGGAAACCGGTGGACCTGGCGTCGATGTTCACCCGGGTGCCCCGCTGGGACCGGAAAATCCACAACCAGGTATTCATGACTTGGAAGTCGACGACATTCTCTCCGCTTCACGCGTTGCAGTTGAGGCGCTTCCGCCAGCTGAACCCCGATTTCAGCTTTGAATTTTTCGATGATCGCCGGATGACCGAGTACATGGAGACCCATTTTGCCGGGCAGCCCATCCTCGAGGTGTTCCGGTA
>JAHFSN010000293.1 GCA_023265735.1 Spirochaetaceae bacterium
ACCAGATGAACGGCCTTCTTTTCGGAATGCTTCTTCTGGGGGTCCTCCTCTCGGTGCTCCTGGCCGTGTCCATCGCCCGATCCATCTCCCGGCCCATCCACCTCGCGGCCGAAGGCTTCCGCCACCTCGCCGAAGGCGATGCCGACCTGACCAGATCCTTGAATCTTCAGCGAAAGGACGAGATCGGGGGTCTCTCTCACGACTTTGATGCCTTCCTGGCCCGTCTCAGGGGCATCATCCAAACCATGCAGACGGCCCAGTCGGGGCTGAAGACCATGGGGGACGAGCTCGAAAGCGTCGAAGCCTCCAACCGTGAGCGGGTCGAGGCCTTGATCGGGGGTATTGCCGCGGCGGCCAAACGGACGGCCCAGATGGGCGACGGTGCGGTAGAGTCCTCCAGCGCCGCCGAAGAGATTGCCAGAAACCTGACGGCCCTCGAGAAGGCCATCGGCACCCAGGCGGCCGCGGTCGCCCAGGCTTCGGCGGCCGTCGAAGAGATGGCGGGGACCATCGCGTCGGTGTTCCGGTCCACGGAGAAACTCGCCGGTGACTTTGACGAGCTGTCCCGCGCGGCCGAAGAGGCCAGGGACAATAGGAACCGGAGCAACCAGCTGCTCGAAGTCATCAAGACCCGTGCCGAGGCCCTCCTCCAGGCCAACCAGTCGATCCAGGACATCGCGGCCCAGACCAACCTCCTGGCCATGAACGCGGCCATCGAAGCCGCCCACGCCGGCGGTTCGGGCCGCGGGTTCGCCGTGGTGGCCGGGGAGATTCGCAAACTCGCCGAAGGGGCCTCGGCCCAGAGCGACCTCATCGGCCGCGACATCGCCCTCGTCCAGGAAAGCATGAAGTCGATGGTCGACACCTCCGAAGCTCTCAACGGGTCCCTCGACCGCGTCGATTCCCGGATCGGAGCCACCCGGGAGGTCGTCCGTGAGGTGCGCAACGCCATGGCCGAACAGAAGACCGGGGCCGACCAGATGCTCGAGGCCCTCGCGTCGCTCCAGCAGCTGACGGCCGAGGTTCAGACGGGCTCCCAGGAAATGACCCTCGGCAACCAGACTCTGGTCAAACTGGCCCTGGAACTCAAGGATTCGGCCGTGGCCACGCGGTCAGACCTCGACGCCATGAAAGCCGAAACGGCGGGTATCCGGGCCTCGGCCCAGGGTTTGGCCGACCTCGTGGGCACCATTCGGGAAGCGGTCTCGACCATGCACGAAACGGTAGGTCGTTTCCGAGTGTCTTAAGGAATTCCTAGTAGCCCATCCCGAAGAGGAAGAGGGGGCTACCGGTAAACGTGAAATCCGTATTGAACTGGGCCCGGTCTTTGGGGTACCGGCCCAGGAGGACGACTCCCTGGGACGCAAAACTCATGCGGCCGATCTTGTCGTCGAAGAACGGGTAGCTGTTGTGAACCAAGTAGTCAGCGATGGTGGGCCGGCAGGCCTGAAACAACGCCTTCCGCTCGTCGCTGGAAAGACCCTCGAGGAGGGTTTCGTCCGACGGTCCGACGGTCACCGGGGGAAGTCCGGCGTCGGCGGCAAGGTCGTTATAGCGGGCCGAGAGCGGCGGACCGAAACAGCGGTACCAGTCCCATGCCCAAGAACCTCCAAAATCGGCCGAGTGGGTCGCGAAATAGTGGCTCACCGCGAGGTACCGAGACTTCTTTTCAGAATCGGAAGCATGGTTGTACCAGAGTCCCTGAAGGGCCTTGAATCCTTGGGACCCTTCTGAAAATGGAGCTTGAGGATGGCGGTCAGACTCTCGAGGGTGACGGGCTGGGCGCTGAGGTCCTCAAACTGGCGGTGCCAATCGAGGATCTGGTCGTTGAGCACCGTCAAACTGATCGCGGTGCTTGTCCAATCGACCTCTCGGCTCGCCGATTGCGCCTGAATCGGACCCGCTGCCAGGGACAAGCCCAACAAGACCAAGGTCGGCAACGTCTTCATCGCGACTCCTGTTCTCCAGCCTAATGCTCTGTCCCCCATCCGTCAACGCGGCGCCCGGCCCTTGATGACCGACGGGACCTTCTGGCAAGCTGGACCCAGGAGCATCCTTTGATCTGGTCTTCCGTTATTCCGACATTCCTGGCGTCCCTGGTGGAATTCGTCGAGGCTTTGACCATCGTGATGGTGGTGGGAGTCACGGTTAACTGGCGGAGCAGCCTGTTGGGGGCGGGGGCCGCCGTTGTGGTCCTGGCCGCGGCCGTCGCTGCCCTGGGGTCCACGTTCCTCCTCCTTCCCCTCGAAGGGTTTCGCCTGGTCGTCGGGTTCATTCTCGTCCTCTTCGGACTGAAGTGGCTGAAGAAGGCCTTTTTGAGATTTGCGGGCTGGAAGGCGATTCACGACGAGGAGGCCATCTACGAGGAAGAGGCCGCCGCCCTTCGCGCCCGGGGCGAGGCCGTTCCCCAGAGGCTCGACGGCTTTGCGGTGGCCACGTCGTTCAAGAGCGTCCTCCTGGAGGGCCTGGAGGTGGTATTCATCGTTCTGACCTTCGGAACGTCCACGGCCGCCACGGACGACCAGAAACTGGCGGGCATCGCCGTGGCCTCGCTGGGCGCCCTTCTCGCCCTGGTCGTCGTGGTTCTGCTCGGTGTCGCCCTGCGCAAACCCCTGACTCGAGTGCCGGAAAACGCCCTCAAATTTCTCGTTGGCCTGATGCTGACCACCTTCGGCACTTTCTGGGGCGCCGAGGGCCTCGGGATCGCCTGGCCCTGGGGTGACCTGACTCTGCTCGTTCTTTTAGGCGTCTACGGTGCGGTGAGCGCCGCCACCATCGGTTGGCTCAAGAGGAAGAAGGCGGTGTCAGCGTGACCTGGGTCGTTCGAGGGTTGAAGGCGCTCTACAACTTTGTCGTCGGCGACCCCGTCCTGCTGGTCGGTGTCACCGTACTGTTCCTGGCCGTGGGAGCTCTGGCTCGGGCCCCGGGCTTGGCCCCCCTGCGCCCCTTCCTGCCCATCCTCCTGGTCCCAGGAATCCTCGCCACCCTAGTAGGCTCGCTCATCCGCGAAACCCGAAAACCGAAAGACTAGGCATCTGGATCGCGCCCTTCGTTTCAGAAGGCGAGCGAAGCAACGCCCGTCGGGAACTGTGCGCAGGAGATCGTCGTTTTGGCAAAGCCGAGGGACAGCGAGGACCACAGGCGTACTGCGTGTACGCCGAGGACCGGAGCCGACCGAGGCGAAGCCAAAACGGCGAGATCCAAGCACCGACTACCAGGTTTTGGAACCGACGGCTAGCAGACTCATATCATCGCGCCGGCTGCCCTCGACGGACAGGCACTTCGTTTGGATGGCCAGGACAAGGGTGGAGATGTCGACCCCTTGGTTGACCCGGAGCAAGTCCTCGAGGGCCGCGTAGCCTCGGTCGAGGTTTTTGTCGCCCAGGGTTTCGAGCACACCGTCCGAGCAGAGGATGAGTCGGTCCTTCGACCGGAGCCGGCCCGAAAGCTCCTCAAAGACCACCTCGGGGAAGGCCCCCAGGGCCGTGCCCTTGCCGTGGAGCCAGCGGAAACTTCCGTCGGCCTTGGCCCAGAGCGTGCGGGTGTGTCCGGCTCGGACCAGCTGAAACTCACCGGTGATGGGAGCCAGGATGCCCAGGGTCAACGTGAAGAACGGAATGGCGTCGGATTGGGGAAGGAACTTCCGGTTCAGGGTCTCGAGGAGGCCCGAGGGAGAGGGAACCTCGTCGTTGCGCTTCAGGTAATTCCGGGAGAGGTCGCGAATGGCGGAGTGGAGCGAATACGCGACCATGGCGGGCAGCGGTCCATGGCCCGCGACGTCGAGGTTGTAGAACACGAAGTGATGGGGACCCAGGGGGAAGAGGTCGTAGACGTCGCCGGTTCCCGAGGGGCTGGGAAGAAGAAAGCCTGCACTGTCGAGGCGCTCGGAGTAGAGGCCGTTCTCGGGGAGCAGGTTCGAAAGGGTCCGGTTGACCGTGAAAGCTGAGACCTGAAGGTGGTCGGTCTCG
>JAHFSN010000294.1 GCA_023265735.1 Spirochaetaceae bacterium
TCCTTGAGGAGAGTTTCCTGCTCGTTGAGGCTGACCGAGGAGCTTCTCGCTAGCTCGAAGAACCTCGCCAGGTCCTCGGGTCGGTAGTCGTGGGCATTGTAGACGTGCCGCCCGCGATAGTACTCCTCGGGCTCGATCTGCCCCGCCTCGCCCTTGACGGCGACAAAGAAACCGAGGCGGCGAAAGAACTGGGCCTGACCGGCGTAGTCGGCGAAGTCGAACAGGAGCACGTGGGGAAAGGCACCCCAGGAGAAGAGCTCGAAATCGGGTCGGCGCCACGCCGCGCGGTCGTAGGTCAGCAGGCTCCCCGGGTCGATGGGGAGAGGTCTCAGCGGATCGACCCGCGAAGGGCTTTCCAGCGGACGGACCTCGTACGACACAGAACCGCCCTGGGTGAGGGAGAGATCCACCCGGCGGGGAGAAAATCCCAGGGAACCTTTGGTGAATGAGAACGTCTGGCCCACCGGTTCCAGGGTCAGCCGACGGGTGGCCCGTTCCCCGGCGTTCGCTCCGGCAAACCGGGCGACGGCCTGCCCCGACGCGCTCAGTTTCAAGGTGAAACCATCGGCGCCGGGAAGGGAAAACGAGAGCTGCCCCGCCTCGGGGTTCCCCGAGAGCCATCGAACCCCTTCGGTTTGGGTCAGCGTGGTTCCGTCGAACACGAGGCGGTCGTCCGACTCCCCCAGGGCCGAGGCCGTGATCGTCACGGCACCCGCTCCCTTGGCCTGCAATGTGAAACCCGAAAGGTTCCCAGCCGGCAGCGTCAGGTCGTAGCCCAAACGCACGCCGGTGAGCCCGGGGAGCGGGGCGGTCTTCAGCGAACGGCCATCGGGCGAAGTGAAGACGATTTCCAAGGAGTCGGGCGTCTCCTGGACGGAATACTCGAGGTGGAATGACGTCCGCGGACCAAGGGGAATCGGTGCCTCCCAGGTGAAGACCCACCGGCTGGCGCCGCTGTTCTCAAATCGAAGGCCGCTGGAAGGAACCACCGGGCGGCTAGAAACCTGGATCGTCTGCCCTCCGTTGTGGAGCGAAAAGGGCGCCGGAAAGGAGGTTTCTTGACAGCCCAGGAGCGTCAGAAGAAGCGAGGACCAAGCGAAGAAGTTCCTGGGAATTCTTCGCGGGTCCTTAGGCATTGGACTTCTTCCTGCGGAGGCTGACCAGAAACGCGGCGATTCCCAGAAGAACCAGCAGGATGCCATTGGCCGCGATCAGCATTCTGGTCCCCAGGACGGCAATGAGATAGAAGGTGGATCCCAGGGTTCCGACGATGGATCCCAGGGTCGAAATCGCCGAAATCATGCCGATCCCGCTCCCCAGTTTGGGAAGGTTATGGATGAGCAGCCGGGCGGAGAACGGCGACACCATGCCCATGAGCAGTGTCGGTACCAGAAACATGACGGTGGCGGCACCCAGGGTCACGTAGCGCATGTCCGGGGGCGGCTGAATGGCCGCTTGGGCAGCGTCGCTGTCGATCCCCAGGGAGCGAAGGTCCACCGGGCTGGCGGGCGAAAAGAACGAGAAGACATTGTCGGAATACAGGGGAAGAAAACCGATGGTCGCCCCCGACAGGACGAGGACGACGCCCAGCACCCAAACCTCGTGGAACCGGTCGGCCAGCCGGCCGCCGAAGAACGCCCCCAGGGCCATGCCTCCCAGGAACACGCTGATCAGACTTCCCCAGACGATGATGTCGCTGCCGAACTCGGGCTGAACGAGCCGGAAGGACGCCATTTCCAGACTCATGAGGGACGCCCCCGTGAGGAAGACGGTGACAAAGAGATAGGACGGCAGTCCCCTCTGGCCTTGGTCGAGGTTGGTTGAGGTTGTCATGAGTTCTCCTTGACGGTTCGAAGCTGGTCCACGGGAGCCATGTCATCGGTGAGGGGCCTCTCCGCGTACACCTTGTCGGTGATGCTCTGGTATTCTCGGTTGATGAGTTCGGTCAAGTTGTACCCAAAGGACCCGGCGTTCGGTAGTTTGGCGGCGTTGTTGGCCCACGCCTCCTTGGAAACTGGTTCCTTTCTCATTGTGGCAAACACCACCTTGCTGGCGGGGTCCGTGGTAGTGAACAGGTAAGTCTGGGGGAAGGTGGACTGGACGGTTCTGAGTTCGGAGACCAGGTAGCGGTTCACCAGGTATTCCCACAGGTTGAGGGCCATCACGCCGTCGGGGTTCAGGTTTTGCTTCACCAGAGCGAAGAACTCCCTGGTCGTCAGGTGAAAGGGGATGCGGTCCGAAGCATAGGCATCGACGACGATGAGGTCGTATTTGTTCCTGTTCTGCTTGAGGAACAGCCGGCCGTCCGTCGTGAAGATTTTAGTGCTCGGGGAGGGAGTGTAGCTGAAAAACTTCTGGGCCACCGTCACCACGTCGGGATCGATTTCGACAATGTCGAGCTGAGTCTGCGGAAACTGCTGCGTGAAGAACTTCGGCAGGGCACCGCCGCCCAGTCCAATCACGAGAACGCGTTTGGGCACCGTCGTGAGGGGAACCGAGGCAACCAGCGTTCGCAGATAGGCCAGCCCCAGGGCCTGGGGCCGGGAGAGGATCATGCTGGTTTGCGCACCCCGAGTCTTGGAAAACATCAGGGTCCTTCGATCCAGGGTCGGATAGTCCACGACGATGATTCGGTAATACTGCGAATCGTGGTCGTACCGGACCTCGGACTTCAAGGGTTCGGCCTCTGCGGTTGTCACGGCGAACGTCAGGATCAAACACCAGAAGGCGCCCCTCATTCTTCGGATCAGTCTGAACATCTGAACCTCCTTGGCAACGGGGGTTGCCGTCTGATGCTCCGATCTGCACTTTCAACAGGAACCGATATCCATAGATAGGAACCGAGAGGAATCGTTGTCAAGATGGCGGCTTCCCGGTCCTTCGTTAGCCACCGCCTAGGCTGCGCGTCACCACGGATCCATCGCCGAAGGCCGACCAGAGCTGCCCCGAGGTCCACAGAGGCGGGTTGGCCGGGTTGCCAAACCTCGCCCCCAGGAACATCGGGCTGTTGAGAACCCGGCCGTCGGGAGCCAAACCCGTGCCAGGGTCATAGAGGTTAATGTACGCGATGACGACGCCTCGGGTCACGCTTTCGTGCAGGTAGGCGATGGTGCCGTCGGCTCCCACGGACATCACGAGTCCCGCGTGGGTGTGGCCGCTGGCAAAGTTGGGATCGTCGCCCGTGTCCCAGGTATGGTCCCAGATGATGAGGTCTCCCGGGCGGGGGGTCCGAAACCAGTGAAGAGCTCCCCACGCGTTGAGGCTTTCATAGAGCCGATTGACGCCGTCGCCCCGGTATCGGCCGAAGTCCCGCTGGAGGTCGACGCCGGCCCCCCACCACGCGGCGCTCACGGTGCCGATACAGTCGAGGGTGAACGTGCGGCCGTTGACCTGCACCTTCGAAAGGGGCCCCCGCCCCACCAGGCCCCGACCCGTTTCGAGGACCTGCTCAATTTGGTTCGAGGTGGGGAGAGAGCGGTTCCCCGGGAAGGTGGA
The DNA here is from genome assembly GCA_023265735.1 of Spirochaetaceae bacterium. Taxonomy (GTDB): domain Bacteria; phylum Spirochaetota; class Spirochaetia; order JABEVK01; family JABEVK01; genus JAIFLN01. The sequence continues at coordinate 3,496 of JAHFSN010000294.1, forward strand.
GCACCCCGAAAGCAGCAGCGCCGTGGCCGCCGCGGCAAGAAGGAAGTCCCCGAGTCTCCCCATGGCTTAGCTACTCAAATCCCAGGAGAGACAGGGAAAGATTCGTCATTCCGCGGACCAGGGTTCCCAGCGGTAGGATCTCGATCTTGGTGAAGTTCTGAAGGACGATGATGATGAGAAGCCCCCAGGTGCCGTATTGATACAGCTTTTGAAAGAGAACGGGGTTGGTCTGCTTCAGGAACGTCGTGTAAATGTGGGAGCCGTCGAGGGGCGGAATGGGGATCAGATTGAAGAGGAAGAGTCCAAAATTGATCACGGCCCAGACGATGAGCAAATTCACCGCCGCGAGACCCAGGTCGGCGGTACTGAAGAAGTCCCAGGCGTAGAGGGCCCGCGCGACCAACAGGAACAGAATTCCCAGGAGAAGGTTCGACACGGGACCGGCCAGAGCGATCAAGATC
>JAHFSN010000295.1:0-2573 GCA_023265735.1 Spirochaetaceae bacterium
GAACTGATCGTCGAGGCCGTGCCGGTGAGGTAACCTCGGAGCAGTTTCTGGAATTGAAGCCGAGTGACTTTTTCACCTTGGAGATTCTTCTGGAGGACGACCTCGGCCGAAGGGACAGCGGGTTCGGGGGTGGGGGCCGCCACCGGGGCCGCAGCGGGCGCTTGGCCGGGGACATAACCGGGGAAGATCCGGCTGGCGGCCGCCTTGAATTCGGCGGCGCGGTCGGCCTGTCCCAGGTCGGCAAACCTCTGTCCCGCCGAGTAGTATGCGTCGGCTAATTCGTATTTTCGCAGACCGTAAAGCTGGTCGATGACGGAATCGGCCGCAAACCCAGGAACACAGCCCAGGGTCACCAGAAGCAGGGTAAAGACACGAACCTTGTGGTACACGGCGCCACCTCGTTGGTGCTAGTATACCTCAATATGACAGCCGAGACAATTGAGCCCGTCTCCTACAGGACGGGGAAAGCCGACCGTACTGTGGCCCTCGGGCTGGCCATATTCCTTTTGATCCTCGCCCCGGGGTTTCTCTGGGTCTCCGGACCGTTTCTTTGGCCCTGGGGTGCCGTGGCCGGGTTTCTCTCGGCCCTGGGAGGCGCCGCCGCCCTAACCTGGTGGAGGATCGCCTCCACGTCGGTCGAGTGGTTTTCGGACAGAGGGGTGCTGGAGTTCCGCCCGCGTCGACAGCAGGTTGAGCTGAACCGGGTGACAAAGATCGAAGTGAGACCGGCCCGAATGGTGACCCTCCTTTGGAGCGGGGGGCGGCCTTTCAGGCTCTCCCATCGCCTTGTGGGCCTCGAGGCCCTCCTCGACTCCCTGAGGCTCCTCAGGCCGGAGCTGTTTCCCCCGCCCGGGGCCGAGGCCGTGTTTCGGGTGTCGCAGGTCGGAACCTTGGCCCACCTGGCCTTCGTGGGCCTCACCGTGGCCGCAGGAGTCCTCCTGACTCCCTGGCTTTGGGGCTGGGGCCTGGTCCTGGAGGCCGGCGCCCTCCTGGCCCTCGGCCGTCTGCTGTTTTTCGCTCCTCGGGAGTTTGTGGTCCGACCTGGCTTGCTGCTGATTCGCTACTGGCTGCGTCGAAGAACCTACCGCGGGCTCACCTCATTCCAGGAAAGCCACTACGCCGCGACGGGCGCCATCTTCTTCCGGGCCCGGCTCACGTTCGGCCGCCGGACGGTCCTGCTCGACGAGGGGTCCCTCCTCGATCCCCTTCGGCCCTGGATGGGGTGGGTCACGACCACGCTGGAATCTTCTCCCTCCGACTGAGTTGGCCTTTTCTTCGCCGATCGCTATATTTGTTCTATGGGAACGAGTGCGTCTTCCGACACAGGGCTTCTGGAGAAAACCAGACCGATCATCACGGAGCCGCCACGGTACTCCTGTATTTTGCACAATGACCACTTCACGACCCGAGATTTTGTGGTCTACGTCTTGATTTCGGTTTATCAGATGAAACCCGAGGAAGCCCAGCGCAAGATGCTGGAAGTCCATCGGGAGGGCCGGGGACGGGTGGGTAACTACAGCTATGACATTGCCCGGACAAAGGCATCACAGACAGAGAAGTTGGCTCGGGACAACGATTTCCCGCTGAAATGCACCGTGGAGCCGCTATGAGAATTTCCGCCGAGCTGCAAGCCGTATTTAACCTCGCCTTTGAGCAGGCCAAGGGCCGAAAGAGCGAATTCCTGACCCCCGAGCACCTCCTCTTGGCGTCGCTGCAATTCGAGGCCCAGGTGAACCTCATCAAGGCCTCGGGGGGCGACGTCAAGAAGCTCAAGGAACTGCTGGAATCGTACCTCGCCAAGGACATTCCCGTGGTGTCTGACGAAGAGCCCGTTCAGTCCGTGGGGTTCCAGAGCGTCATCGAACGCGCCATCATGCACACCGTCTCTGCCCAGAAGGAGGACGTGGAAACGGGCGATGTTCTGGTTTCCATCCTCGACGAGCGGGACAGTTACGGGGCCTACGCCCTTCGCTTGGCCGGCGTGGAGCGTCTTTCGCTGACCCAGATCCTCTCTCACGGCCTGGAAACCGAGGGCAACGACCTTGACGAAGACCTGGAGCCGAAATCGGAGGAAGCCGAGTTCGTTTCTCCGACGACCAAGGACGAGACCACGGCCAAGACCGGGAAGAAGACCTTTTTGGAGCAGTTTACTTCCGACCTGACGAGTTTGGCCCGGGAAGGAAAACTCGAGCCCCTCATCGGCCGGGAGGACATCCTGGAGCGGACCATCCAGGTCCTCTGCCGGCGCCTGAAGAACAATCCCATCCACGTCGGCGAACCCGGCGTGGGCAAGACGGCCATCGCCGAGGGGCTGGCCCAGCGCATCGTTGCGGGCAAGGTGCCCCCGGCCCTCCGGGACTTCACCGTCTTCTCCCTCGACATGGGGGCCCTGATCGCGGGAACCAGGTACCGGGGCGATTTTGAGGAGAGGCTGAAGAAGGTCATCGACGAGCTCCTCAAGAGGGACAAGACCATCTTGTTCATCGACGAGATCCACACCATCGTGGGCGCGGGCGCGGTGTCGGGCGGATCCATGGACGCGTCCAACCTGCTCAAGCCGGCCCTCGCCTCGG
>JAHFSN010000295.1:2583-3955 GCA_023265735.1 Spirochaetaceae bacterium
ATCGATGTCCTGGAACCAACCCCCGACGAGGCGCTCCTCATCCTCCAGGGTCTCAAGCCCAAGTACGAGGAATTCCACAAAGTAACCTACTCCGACGAGGCCCTGCGCAGTGCCGTCGACCTCTCGCACCAGTTCCTCAACGAACGTCACCTGCCCGACAAGGCCATCGACGTGATCGACGAGGCCGGCGCTTGGGTCGCGAACTTTCTCTACCCCGAGATCGGCATCGAAAAGCCCGTGACCCCCGCCGAGGTCGAGAAGGTGCTGGCCCGGATGGCCAGGATACCCGAGAAGACCGTGACCACCGGCGAGCGGGAACAGCTGGCTGGACTAGCCGAACGGCTTCGGGGTCAGATCTTTGGACAGGACGCGGCCGTGGCCGAAGTCGTGGGGGCCATCAAGCGGGCCCGGGCGGGCTTCAAGAAGCCCGGCAAACCCGTGGCGAGCTTTCTGTTCGTCGGGCCGACGGGGGTGGGGAAGACTGAACTGACCCGGGCCCTGGCGTCGGAGTTGGGTCTGGCTCTCCACCGGTTCGACATGAGCGAATATCAGGAAAAGCACACCGTCAGCCGTCTGGTGGGTTCGCCCCCCGGGTACGTGGGCCACGACGACGGCGGCCAGCTGACCGAGGCCATCCGAAAGACGCCCCACGCGGTGGTTCTCTTGGATGAAATCGAGAAGGCCCACCCCGATATCTTTAATATCCTCCTGCAGATCATGGACTACGCCACCCTGACGGACAACCAGGGAAAGAAGGCCGACTTCCGCAACGTGATCTTGGTGATGACCAGCAACGCCGGGGCCCGGGAAGTCGGAAAGTCTCTCATTGGCTTTGACCGCCGGACCGTGGCCGGTACCGAAATCCAGAGGGCCGTGGAGAAGATCTTCAGCCCGGAATTCCGCAACCGACTCGATAAGACCGTGGTCTTTGGACGGTTGCCCGAGGAAGTGGTGGAGAACATTGTCCGCAAGGAACTGAACGAGTTCCAGACCCTTCTGGCCGAGAAGCAGATTACCCTGGAGTCAACTCCCGAGGCCGTGACCTGGCTGGCGAAGAAGGGCTACTCCGACGAATTTGGCGCCCGAAACGTCGCCCGGGTGGTCGAGGACGACGTGAAGTCGTGGTTTGTCGACTCGGTGCTCTTCGGCGATCTGTCGAGCGGCGGTCACGCGACCATCACCGTGACCGATGACGCGATCGCCATCTCCGTCAAGAAGAAACGAAAACGCGCCGACGCCAAGGCTTGAATTGAAGGGGCCGGATCCGGGGTTTCCTCGCCTGGAGTGGAACGAAGAGTTCTCGTTCCCCGATCCAGCGGACGTGTCGCCGGAAGGCATCGCCGCCGTCGGGGGCAACCTCTCCCCAGGTATG
>JAHFSN010000296.1 GCA_023265735.1 Spirochaetaceae bacterium
TCGACCCGGCCCGTCTGGGCCTCGAGGTCGGCCATGGACTTGGCGTAGCGGTCGAGCCGGGCCTGCATCTGCTCGATCTCGGGGGTCCGGGTCAGGAGGTTGGCCTCGACGGCCTGGATCCGCTTCAGGATCTCGGTGGCGGTCTTGTCGTGGACCTTGAGGACGGTCTCGAAGTCCTTCACCGTGGCGGTCCGTTCTTCCACGAAGGTGTTCAGATCATGGCGCACCGTTTCGGCGTATTTTTTGATTTTGTCGAGGGAACGGTTGTTCTTGTCGAGCTGGCGGTACACAAACAGGATGACCACGACGGCCCCGAGGACCACCAGATAGCCCAAGTCAAAGTTCAAATTGAAACCCTCCCGGTAAGGCTATTGTACCCCGGATCGCCCAGACTACGAAAGACGAATTCCCGGAGTTGAGAATACTGATGAAACGAAAATGCTGCTTGGCTCCCTTCGATGGACCTGCGCGTCAGGTGGGCGCAGGGGACGCCGGCGCCCAGGGCTCCCAGGACGTCGTAGCGGTAGGAATTGCCGACATAAAGCATCTGGGAGGGCTCGACGCCGAGCCGGGCGGCCAAAATCTCGAACGGCTGAGGATGGGGCTTCAGGTAGCCGGTCTCCTCCGAGGAGAAGGCCGCGTCCCACTCCAGCGTGAGCCCCAGGTCGACCAGGCGGTTGCGAATGGGGAAGTCGGAGAGGACGGCCAGCTTGAGCCCCGCGGCCCGGAACGCTTCCAGGGTCTCGACGAGCCCCGCGAAGGGTTTCATCTTGCGGAAGATCCGGAACCAGCGGGTGTAGATCCGTCCCTCGATGAGGGCGTAGGCCCGCTCGGGGGTCAGCGAAAGCTGTTGGGCGAGCAGCCGAGCCTGGACGCGATGGAAGTCGTCGGTGGCGTCGGGGTGGTCCCTCAGCTGGTTGCGGACCGACTCGAGGGCGCGGATCAGCCGAAGGTTTCCCAGGGCCAGGCCGACGGATTTCCAGTACATTGAAGCGTTCGGATACAGGGTTCCATCGACGTCGAAGGCAACAGCTTTCAGCGGCACAGATCCATCCTTCTGGGGCCCGATTTTTGGGCCAACATTCCCACAGTTTACAAAAAAAAGCAATCCATCTATACTCTCCGCACCATGAAGCAGCTCGACGCCGAGATCCTGGAAAACCGTGAGCTGGCAGAGAATTACTTCGAGCTTTTCCTGCGGTGGCCCGAGGGCGTTCGGGTTCCCTTTCCGGGCCAAATTGTGTCGTTTCGGGTCGAATCGGGCACCAGTCCCTTCCTTCGCCGCCCCTTTGCCCTGGCCTCGTTTCAGAGAGAAACTCGGGTGGCCAGCATCATCTACCATGTGCGGGGTCCCGCCACCGAAAGGCTGGCCCAGAAGAGGCCGGGTGACGTCGTCGACACCCTGGGCCCCCGGGGTTTTTACTTCCAGGTGGAAAAGGAACACAGACCACTTCTGGTAGGCGGCGGGGTGGGGACGGGACCGGTCGTGTTTGCCGCCAACTGGCTGGCTTCCAAGGGCTACGAACCTCATCTCATCCTAGGATATCGCACGGCGGCCGCGTTTCCGAAGCTGGAACTGGGGCCCCTCGTGCGGCTCACTGTCTGTACCGACGACGGAACGAGGGGATTCCACGGCACCACGGTAGACTTCCTCGGCACTCTACCTCCCTCCGATCGGGAGGACGCCTTTGTGTGGGCCTGCGGACCCAACGCCATGCTGAAGGCCGTCCACGAGTGGTCGTTTCCCCAGGGTATCCCGTGCAAGGTGAGTCTCGAGGAGGTCATGGCCTGCGGGGTGGGGGCCTGTGTGGGCTGCACCGTAGAAACCACCGACGAGCGCCAGATGGTCAGGCTCTGCACCGAGGGCCCCGTCCTCCCCTCGGAGGTGATCCGATGGACCTGACCCTCCGGCTTCGCGGCCTCACCCTGTCCCATCCCGTGGGGGTGGCTTCGGGTACCTTCGGCTACGGGAAAGAGTACGAGCCCCTGGTGGATTTCCAGAGGATAGGCGCCATCTACACCAAGGCCATCACCCCCGAGCCGCGGGTCGGAAACCCGGCTCCTCGGCTCGTGGAGACCCCTTCGGGGATGCTCAACTCCATTGGCCTAGCCAACGTCGGGGTCGAGGCCTTCGTCTCCCACAAGATGCCCTTCCTGCGGTCGGTCCCGTCGGCGGTGATCGTCAACGTCGCCGGTGCCCTCGACTCGGACTATGAGGCCGTCGTCGAACGGCTCGAGGACGTGCAAGGGGTCGACGGGTTCGAAATCAACGTCAGCTGCCCCAACGTCTCCCACGGCGGCATGGCCCTGGGTACCGATCCGAGGCTTGTGGCGGCCCTCACCAGGAGCCTGAGGTCCCGGACGAAGAAACCCCTCATCCTCAAACTCTCACCCAACGTCACCGACATCGGAGCCACCGCCGAGGCCGCCGAGGCCGAAGGGGCCGACGCCGTGAGCTGCATCAACACCCTGGTGGGCATGGTCATCGACTTGAAGACCCGCAAGCCCGTCCTTCCCCTGGGCACCGGCGGCCTCTCGGGCCCCGCCATCCTGCCCGTGGCCGTGGCCGCCGTCTACAAGGTGAGCCGCCGGATCAAGATCCCCGTCATTGGCATCGGGGGTATCGTGAAATGGCAGGACGCCGTCCAGCACCTGCTGGCCGGGGCGTCGGGGGTCCAGGTGGGGAGCGGCACCTTCGCCAACCCCCGGCTGGCCCAGGAAGTTCACGACGGCATCGCCGCCTGGGCGGCCCAAAATGGGGTCGCCAGCCTGGCGGACTTCCATGGCGGCTGAGCCGTCCCCGGGGACGAGGAGGGCCCTGGTCACCGGGGCCGCCAAGAGGCTGGGGGCGGCCTTTGCCCTGGACCTCGCCCGTCGGGGCTGGGATCTTTGGCTCCATTACCACCGGTCGGAAACCGAGGTCCAGGACCTGTCCCTTCGTATCGAGGCCCTGGGGCGGCGCGCCTGGGCGGTCCAGGCCGACCTGGCCAAAGGGGAAGGGGCCGAGGCCCTGGTCGGCGCCGTGGCGAACCTGCCGCCCTCCCTCATCGTCCATTCGGCTTCCCTCTGGACCCAAGATACGGCGTCCTCGGCCCTGGTGGACTCCTGGGAGTCCAATCACAGGCTCCTGGGCTGGACCGCCGTTGTCTTGGCCCGGGCCCTGGCGGGCTGGTCCTCGCAGGGCGGGGGGGAGGGCCATCTGGTCACTCTTCTCGACAGCCGGCTCCGGGACCGGGATCCGGAACATTTCAGCTACGGCTTTGCCAAGAGAGAGCTGGCGGCCCTCACCCGGTACCTGGCCCTCGAATGGGCCCCCGTGGTCCGGGTGAACGGCCTGGCCCCGGGTCTTGTCCTCCGTGCCGAGGGGGCGTCCCCCTCGCGATGGACCAAGGCGGGGCGAGAGTCGACCCCCCTGGGACGAACCGGCCGCCCGGCGGACCTGGTCCGGGCCCTTCGGTACCTTGTCGACAATCGTTTTGTCACAGGGCAGATCCTCGCCGTGGACGGCGGCCGCCACCTGAAAGGAGACCTCTTTGGAAGTCTCTAGGCCCCGTTGGTCCCGAATTCGGCTCAGCCGCTGGTCCGTTCCCGTGGCCATCGGCGCCTACGAAGAGGAGAAATCGGGTTCCCAGGAGCTCGTCCTCGACGTCTGCGTCTGGGGAGATTTCTCCGCCGCTGCCGCCAGCGACCGGCTCGAAGACGCCCTCGACTACGCCCAGCTCAGGGCCGATCTCGAAACCTGGATTGTGGGCCGGCGCTGGAACCTGCTGGAGTCCTTCGCCTGGGAGTTTTGCGGCCGGGTCCTCGCCCACCCCCAGGCGGGGCGGGTTGAGCTCACCGTCGACAAACCCGGCGCCCAGGCTCCGGTTCTCGTGAGCTACACTGTGATTCGGGAAAAATGACACAATGTATCATTATGCTACAACGTAGCAGGTTCTTTAC
>JAHFSN010000297.1 GCA_023265735.1 Spirochaetaceae bacterium
GTGAAGCTGTTAGCAATGGCGATAATGGGCTTGCTGAACTGCTGATCGGTCATCCCGTTGGCCCGCCAAAGGGAGCGGGCGCCCGCCATGTTTCGACCAACGGTGTTGGTCAGACTTCGCATCGGAATTTTCATGGGGCCAGGATAGCCCCCCCCGGCGAAAAACTCAAGGACACCTAACCGAGGCCCTCGTTGTTGCGGGAGAACACCAGCACGTCTTCGCGCCGCGACCAGCCATAGCGGGCCGCGGCGGCCCAGAAGGCCAGACCGCAGGAATTCTCCGCGAGGACGAACACATGAACCTTTTCGATTTCGCTGTCCGCCAACCCCTTCAGGGCCCGCTGCAAGAGTTCGCTCGAGATTCCACGGCCTCGAAAAGCCTCCGCGACCGCCAGATGGTAAAGGAAGCCCCGGCGCCCGTCGTGACCGCTGAGAACGGTGCCAATCATCTGACCGTCGGAGAAACAGGCCCAGCTCAAGCCCGGATTCCTCGACAGAAATCGGGAAAGCGGCCCCGGGCTGTCGGCCGAACTCAGGCCAAGCCCGGGAATGCCCTGCCAAAATTGCCGGGCCGCCTCAATGTCAGAGTCCGCAAGGGGTCGAAAGTTCATCGGCGTTTCACCTTCACAGCCTTGTCAAAAAACTTTTTGAGAATGAGCCAGGTCACAAAGGCCACGCCCAACATGGCGACGGAAAAGAGGCTGTAGCTAATCCATTTCGGTATCCCATCCGTCATGACAGAAAACTCCGACATGCCCCCGATCCCTGCGATGACGTTGATTGGCATGAAGACGATGGAGACGATGGTCAGCTGTTTGATCAACTGGTTCATGTTGTTGTTAATGATAGCCCCACGGGCTCCGTCCAGGCCAACAAGAACGTTAGAATAAATTTCGGCCTGCTTGTTGCACTGCTGGTTCTCGATGGCAATGTCGTCGAGAAACCCGGTGTTTTCGGGCGAGAACCCGATCTTCGACGCGTTGGCCTTGAGCTTGTCGATGACCACGGCGTTGGAGTTGATTCCACTCAGGTAGTAAATCAGGCTCTTCTCGATGGTGAACATGTTGAGCAGGTGCTCGTTGGCCATGGAGCTGCTGATCTTCTGTTCGAGGCTGTCTGAGAGGAGGTTGATGACCTTCAAGTGCCCGAGGAAGTGGGCAATGGTCCCGTAGAGTATCTTGAGGAGCGCGTCGTGCAGAGTCTGCACCTTGAAGACCTGACGGCCTTCGAGGATGGCGGTTTCCTGGCTGTTCATTACCAAGACCAGCCGGTCCCGGTAGAGGAAGACCCCCACCGAGGTCACTTTGAAGTTGAAGTTGTCGCTGGCCGAGTAGTTCTTGGGACTCTTGATGATGATCATCACGTGGTCCTCTTCAAACTCCATCCGACCGATCTCGTCGGGGTCCATGGCCGAAGAAATGTTGTGAGGCGAGATCCGGTGGATATGCTCTAGGTCGTTGCGTTCCACAAGATCGGGGTTGGCATACACCTTGACGACTCCCTGAAAGTCATCGCAAGGGACCAATTCCCCGTCCTCAATTCGGTATTCTTTGACCATGGACGTCTCCCGTCACGGCGTGATGCGCTTTCGATCCCGGGGGAACAGGCTGGCTTCCTTCACGTTGTCCAATCCAAGGATCTTCTGGGTGAGGCGCTCCACGCCAATGGCAAAACCACCATGGGGAGGACAGCCGTACCGGAAAATCTGAGGATAGAAGCCCAGGCTCTCCTCGGTGATTCCAAACTTGGGCAACGCATCCTGAAGCATCGCGTACTCGTTGATGCGCCGACTCCCTGAGGTGATCTCGAGCCCGCGGAAGATCAGATCGAAACTCAGGGTCCTCGTCCCATCAAGCGAGGGATAGGAATACCAGGCCCGCTTCTTCCGCGGCCAGTCGTTGAGGTAGACCAGATCGACCCCGTGTTCCTTCAGGGCCCAGTCCGAGAGGGCCCGCTCGCCCTCGGGATTGATGTCAAAGACCTTCTTACCGGTTTCCTTGGCAATGATGTCCTTGGCCTCATCGTAGCCCACGATGGGAGCCTTGAGCATGGCTCCCGGCGGAGGCACAGAGGCACCCCAGGCCTCGAGTTCGGCCGCGTTGTGCAGTCCGACCTGGGTGAAGACGTAATCCAGGAGCCTGGCTTCAAACGCCATGAGGTCTTGGTCCGATTCGATGAACGCCATTTCGACGTCGAAACTGACATATTCATTGATGTGCCGCGGGGTATCGTGCTTTTCGGCGCGGTAGGCATGGCTGATCTCGAAGACCCTCTCGAGGCCCGAGCTGACCATGGTTTGCTTGTAGAGCTGGGGCGACTGGGCCAGGTAGACCTTGTTCTCAAAGTAGTCGACGCTGAAGAGTCCGGTTCCGCCCTCGGCTCCCGTGCCGACCAGTTTGGTGGACTTGATCTCAAAGAAACCGTCGGCCCGCATGAAATCGGAGAGATATTTGAGGAGGGAAGACTGCAATTGGAAGATGGCCCGCAACTTCGGCATCCGCAAGCTCAGGTGGCGGTAGTCGAAGAGCACCTCGAGGGGATACTTGTCCGGATCTTGGTTGACCTGCACGGGGAGGTTGAGGTCGGCGCGGGCCAGCACCTTCACCTCGGTCGGGTGGATCTCGGCGCCGCCGGGGGCCTTGGCGTTGGCCTTCGCCACGCCCTTCACCGTCAAAACGCTCTCCGGAGTGAAGTCAATCTTCTCGTTGAAGACAAGCTGAACCATGCCAGACCGGTCCCGAAGCAGGACGAAGTTGACTTGACCGAGTTCCCGGATCCGATGGACCCACCCGCTCACTTCCACTTCCTTGTCCAAATGTTCCGGGACCGCCAGAGCCAGGGTTCTCATGGGACTTCCTCGTCGTTTTAGCTCTAGCCGTTTTACAGGATTTGGACCTTTTAGGCAAGGCGAGAGGAGAGCCGCTCGGTCTGTCTACGGCGCCGTGGATCGGGCCAGCTCTTCCCTCCTCTTGAGGGCGGCCTCGATGTGGGAGGCGAGCTGGCTCTCGGCAAAAGGTTTGATCAGAAAGCTGAAGGGCCTGGCTTCGGCAGCCCTGGCCATGGTCTGCGCATCGTTGTAGGCGGTCAGAAAGATCACGGGAATGTTGTAGTTTCGCCGGACCTGGACCGCGGCCTGGATCCCGTCGAGGCTTCCGCTGATGCGGATATCCATGAGGACTAAGTCGGGCTTCACCCTCTCGACGGCCCCCAGGACTTCGTCTCCCCGGGTGACGACTTCGGGCACCAGGTAGCCTAGATAGGTCAGGCCCTCTTCCAGTTCCATGCCGACCAGGGCCTCGTCCTCCACCACTAGGATGGTCTTCACCTACTGATCCTCCCAGGGAATTCTGACCTCCACGACAGATCCCCCCTCCGAGCGAACCACCAGCTCGGCCCGGTATTTCTTGAGCATGGTCCGTACAAGGCTCAGGCCCAGGGAAGCTCCCTCGGAATCGTGGGGAGTGAAGCCCGCCCCGGAATCTCGCACCTGAAGGACAAGGGTCGAACCCTCGAGCTCTAGCCCAATGGTCACCACCCCGCCACCCGCGGGGACGATCCCGTGCTTAAACGCGTTGGTCACCAGCTCGTTGACGACCAAGCCGAAATCGACGCTGAAATCCACGCCTCCTTGCACCGGCCGGGAACTGGGCAAAATCTCGACCCGGGCGTCCTGCTGAGCGTAGAGGGCGCTGATGCCCTGGACCAGCTCTTCGAGGTACGACCGGAAATCCAGGCCGGCCCCAAACTCGGTACGGTAGATCAGCTCGTGGACCAAGCTGATGGAACGGATGCGGCCCTGGGTGGCAGCGTAGCTTTCCGCCATGAGGGAACCCTTGGGCAACCGCCGGGCCTGCAAGTTGATCAAGCTCATGATGATCTGCAGGTTGTTCTTCACGCGGTGATTCACTTCCTGGAGCAGGAGTTCCT
>JAHFSN010000298.1 GCA_023265735.1 Spirochaetaceae bacterium
GGTGATCTTCCTTGCGTTCCAGCCATCCCTCTTCCTCGAGCTTGTTGAGAATCCCCAGGATGGGCCGACGCGAAATGCCCAACAGGTCCTTCACTTCGGCGATGCGCCACTGGCGGCCCAGGGTGCCGGGGCCACAAAGCTTTGTCCGCAGGGCGGCCCAACCGGTGCGGCCGTAGATCCAGGGGGTTTCGGTGGCCACCGCCAATCCCATCCGGGCCAGGTCGCGGTAGGTCTTCTGGAACAGGGAGTTCGGTTCGGCCTCGATGTCGATGCCCTCGTCGCCGCGGTCCTCGAGCTGTGAAAGGGCCTTCTTGGCGATGGGCGAGAGGTAGGTCTCGGGGTCGGCCACGGGCAGGTAGTAGCCCTCGACGGAACGCAGGGCGCCGTCGTCGACCAGCTTCTTGGTGAGGAAGTCGAACACCGGTTCGGGGAGGGTCATCCGCTGCCTCAGCTCCTCGGCGCTGATCCCCCCGGGCTGGGCGGCGGCGTTCCGGGCCTTCTTGGCAAAGTGCTCCCAAGCCTTGGTCATGATCCGTACGCCGTCCAGGCCGACGGTCTCCTCAAATTCCTCCTTCCACAGCGGGGGAGGGAGGACGGCGTACCCGTGGACCCGCAGGCCAATGGAGTACAGGGCATTCACGGTGGGCAACCCTGGAAACCGGAAGGTCTTCCTGAGGAAGTCGGCCAGGTCCCGGGGCTCGAGGGTACCGCAGGTCACCAGGGCGGTGTCGAAGGCCTCGCCGGTCGACGGTTCGACGGTGTACTGCTGGCCCACCAGGCAGGGAAAGGCCTTGCGGGACGTGACGGCTACCAGGAACTTATCCCCGGCCTCGACCTTCTTGAAGTCGACCTCCAGTCCCTCAGATGGGAGGATGGTCCCCCTGAGTCGGCCTTTTCCGTTGGCCACCGTCTGGTTTTGGGCCCCCAGGGGCACGAGATAGGCCTTGTGCTCGGCCACCACGGGCCAGGCGGCGTCGTGGAGGTGCAGGCCGGCCACCATGCCCTTCTCGGCGATGCCCTTGAACTGAAACCGGTCCTTGCCCTCGCCGGTCTGATGGTTGCGCCCCTTGAGGGTTCTCCCGGTCTCCAGGACTGCGAGGTCGCCCAGGACAAACGGAGGGCCATCGAAGGTGAAATTGACCCAGAACAGTTTGTCGTCTTCTTCGGCACGCCAGGGGTGGCCAACGAGGGTCAGGGTGGGAAGCCGGAACATCCGGACGGGAATCTTGGGCATGGGGCCAGTCTAGTCGAAACCACCCCGTCGGGCAAGGAAGGAACGGTCGTGGCATCCCCTTCCTCCATGGCCGCTCTGTACCATCGGCGTCAAGTGCTATACCCTTTTAGCTATGACCAGTCTTCAACAAATCGCCAGCGTTGCCAAAAAGGCCGCCCTGGCCGCCCGGGAAATTCAGCTCAAGGGCCTTCGGGACGGCACCCAGATCAGCCTCAAGGGAGGCAAGACCCACGATCTGGTAACCGTCGCCGACGTGGAAAGCGAAAAGGCCATCGCCCGGACGGTGGCCGAGGCGTTCCCCGACCACAATCTTCTGGGTGAGGAAGGCGGGGACCAGGGCCGATCGAGCGAGTGGCTCTGGGTGGTCGATCCCATCGACGGAACCACCAACTACTCCCGCCACATTCCCTACTTCAGCACATCGATCGCCGTCTACCACCAGGGACGGCCCGTCTTTGGCCTAGTGGCCAATCCCCTGGCCGACGAGACCTTCTTCGCCATCGAAGGGGAGGGCGCCTACCTCAATGACACCCCCGTCCAGTGTTCGGCGTCCACCGAGTTCACCCAGTCGCTGTTCATCACGGGGTTCTACTACGACCGCGGCAAGAACATCGAACTGACCCTCGACGCCCTGCGCACCTTCTACGGGAAGGGCATCATGGGTATCCGCCGGTTCGGCTCGGCGGCCCTCGACCTTTGCTATCTGGCCGCCGGCCGGGCCGAGGCCTTCTTTGAGATTGGGCTGAACGCCTGGGACTTCGCCGCCGGGGCCTTCATCGCCACCCAGGCCGGGGCCCGGGTTACCGACGCCGCCGGACGGCCTCTTCGCCTGAAGAAATCGTACGTGGTGGGGGCCGTCCCCGCCCTCCATCCCCAGGTCTTGGCCGACCTGGAGCCCTGGAAGCGAGCCGAGGAACTCTCCTCATGGTGACGCTCCGGGCCGGGCTGACCGTACTCCTGGCGGTTGTCTTGGGTTCGTCCGCCCAGGCCGAGGACGGCACCAGTGAGAAGAAGGGCCCCACTCTCTACGGAGACGGAGGGGGACGGCTGTGGAAATGGGAGTCCGGCGAGAAGTCCTTTCTGACCCCCGAGGGCCGGAACGTCGTCTTGGGCGGCGTCGGCGAAAAGGAACTTTGGGGCTGGGCCCTCGAGGGGGACCAGGCCCGGTTCTTCACCCAGAAACTCCCTAAGAAGGAAGGATCGGGGTCAGGGTCCCAGGGCCCCCAACCGGCCTCTCCCCTGATCTTTGATCCCGGCCGCTATCCCGCCCCGGACCGTGCCGACCGTGCGGGCGACCGGTTGCTGCTGGTCTACGGGGCCCTCTCGGGGCAGCCCCGGTGGGAGGTCTGGCGAGGAGGCAAGAAGCTGGCCGCCCGGGCCTACGACGACGGCCGCCTCGTTTACGCCGCGGTCCTTTCTCCCGAAGAGGGCTGGATGATCGCCGGCCGGGCCGCCGACGGAACCCCGTGGCTCGAACTCTCGGGGGCCGATGTCGAGGTTCCCGAGGGCTGGAGGGGCCGGCTCACCGTGGCAGCCTGGGTGCCCGAGGCCGAAAAGAAGGAAGGGGAAGGCGCCGATAACGCGGCCTCGAGCGGTACCCCGGAAAAGACGCCGAAAAAGAAGCCCGTTCATCCTTGGGCCGCCGGTTGGGGCGCTCCGGGGGCCGCGCCTCCCCGGGCCCTCCTCTGGGGCCCCGACGGTTGGGTCCAGCCCCAGCCGACGGAGGACGGTCCCCAAGGCGGGGTCTACCCCGTGGCAGGTTCCCCCGGCGACGGCGTGCTGACCCTGGGGGGCTGGCAGGCCGAGGCCGCCACCGGTACTCTGCACCCCTGGTTCTGGGACGGCAAGGCCGCCCAAACCGCCGCGGGCACCGCCGACGGCGCCGTGGAGGCCTTCTCGGTGAAGGGCAAGGGCGGGGCCTTTCTCATTGTCCGCCACCCCACGGCCCCCTGGCATACCCAGGAAGACGGCAAGGAGAGCCAGGTCCTCGACAACCTAGGCCCCGACGACCGGGTGGTGGCCGCCACCGGAGCCGACGCCCCCGGCGCGGCGCCCAGCCCCTAATGTCTTGTCTCACAAATTTTTAAGACAAGAAGAATTCGACAAGATCAGCTCTGTTTCAGCTCTCACCCGCGAATGAGAAAAGCCATCACAGAAGGCGAGCAAAGCGAAGCCATGGTGCACCGGGGCGACGGAGATCTGTGTTTGGGCTAAGCCGAAGGCGAGCGTCTCCCGCAGGCGTACTGGAAGTACGTCGAGGACAGACGCGACCCTGAGGCGACGCCAAAACGCCGAGATCCGAGCCCCCTAGGGTTTGGCGCGGAGGACGATGTACTTCTCGTCAACGGCTGCAGTCTGGACCCGGCTGAACCGGGCAGCGAGGGCCTTGTGGTGGCCTAGGTGGCGGTTGGCGACCACCCAGAACTCGCCCTCGGGCCGGAGGACCTTTCGCGCCTGGTCGAAGAGAGAGAGGGCAATCTCGAGGGTCTGGCTGTTCTGGTAGTGGAAGGGGGGATTGCAGAGGATGAGGTCGGCCGATTCCTTCTCAAAGTCCTCCAGCCCTTCGCCGGTGAGGAAGAATCCCCGGCCCCCCAGTTCGTTGGTCCGAAAACTCTCCCGGGCCGACCAGACGGCCATGAACGACTCGTCGACGCAGTAGACGTTGGCCTCGGGGGCCCGGCGCGCCGCCG